>JAWXBP010000293.1 GCA_034440135.1 Planctomycetia bacterium | reverse complement strand
TGCGAAAGCAACCCTGCGAAGACGCCCTTCGATCGCCGAATTTCCCAACGCCGATTGCCGCAACCGCGGGCTCTATCAATTTCGCGTCCGCGGCCTGACTAAGGGGCATGCGGCCGAAACCCGCAGCACTACCATGATTCCCGTGGTTATCGGGGACATGTCCGCAGGCTCCTATACGATCGTTCGGCAGTTGGAATATGAAGCAATGCACCTAGTCGCACCGGCAACTGCTACGACAACGCTGCGATGGAACGCTTCTTCTGGTCGCTCAAGCACGAGTGGACTAAGCACGAGAAGTTCGACACGCCAGCAGCCGCGCGCTTGAGCGTGTTCAAATACATCGAAACCTTTTACAATACCGAGCGGCTCCACCAGGCCCTCGGCTACCAGTCACCGACCCAATTCGAAGCCGATCACGCCCCGGCCCAAGCGGCGTAACAAACTAACCCCGCCGCTGTCCGAAAGTCCGAGGGTGTCGCACTTCCATCGAATCAATAGAGGCGGCTGGCACTTTCATAGTCCGCTCACGCTTCTGGCTCCAAGTCTGTATTGGCGTTAGACCTAACCGCCGTTTCTCGCCGCCAATCCGTCGTTGACGATTCGCACTCCCCCGGGCTAGACTAGGCGATGGATGAAACGATTTGGGAAATTCTGTCCCAAGGCTAGTCGTGGGTTGTTTGGCCGGGCTCGGCGGACCGATGCTCTTGTGCCCCTCGCGGCGTGAATACTGACGTTTAGGAGCGAATTTGACGGAGACTTTGACCCCGCCCGCGACTGGCTTCGCGGAACTCGGACTTTCGGACGTGATGCTCGCCTCGCTCGACGCGGCGGGCTACCTGGAGCCGACCCCCATTCAGGCTGGCCTGATTCCCCGCGCCCTGGCCGGGATCGACGTCCTGGGACAAGCCCGAACGGGTACCGGCAAAACCGCCGCCTTCGCGATTCCGATTCTGGAACGGCTGCGGCCGCATAGCGAAGTCCATGGCACTCAGGCCCTCGTGCTCGTGCCGACGCGCGAGCTGGCCGTGCAGGTGCGCGAGGAGATCGCCAAGCTGGCCCACGGCCGCAAGACGCACATCGTCGCCCTGTACGGCGGCAAGCCGATTCGCGGGCAGATCGAAAAGCTCAAGCGCATCACCGAGATCGTGGTCGGCACGCCGGGGCGCGTGATGGATCACATGGCCCGTGGCACGCTGGTACTCAGCAACCTGCAATGCGTGGTGCTGGACGAAGCGGACCGAATGCTCGATATCGGCTTCCGGCCGGACATCGAGAAGATTCTGCGGCGCTGCCCGGACTCGCGCCAGACATTGCTGCTAAGCGCCACAGTGCCGCCGCCGGTGGAGAAGTTGGCGCAGCGCTACATGCGCGATCCGGAGACGATGAACTTCTCGCCGAAGGACGTCACGGTCGACACGATCACACAATACTATTTCACGGTCGATCGTGATCGCAAGTTCGACTTGCTCGTGAAGTTGCTGAAGCGCGAGCAGCCGACGCAGGCGATCGTGTTTTGCCGGACCAAGCAACGGACCGACAAGCTGCACGAACATCTACGGCGCAAATGGCCGGGCGTCGATTGCATTCACGGCGATCTGCAACAGAGCTCCCGCGATCGGGTGATGAAGGCCTTCCGCGAAGGCAAGATCGCCTGCATGGTGGCGACCGACGTCGTGGGGCGCGGCATCGACGTCAGCAACATCTCGCACATCATCAACTACGACATCCCGCAGTTCTGCGACGACTACGTCCACCGCGTCGGCCGCACCGGCCGGATGGGACGCGAAGGCGTGGCCTTCACCTTCGTCTCGCCGGAAGAGGGCGGCGAGCTGACCCGCATCGAGATGCGCATCAACTCGCTGCTGGAACGCGCGGAACTGGAAGGTTTTCAACAGTCCGACAAGCCGCAAGGGACGCCAGAAGAAATTGCCGCCGCGGAAGCGGAACAAAACGGCGAACAACCGCCCGCCACGCCGAAGATGGGCCGCGGGGGACGCGCGCCGCGAAGGATTCGCAAGGCGCTGTAGGGCCGCTCCTCGCGCGCTGTTGTGGCACGGTCTCCCGACCGTGCCACGGTGCGGCCTTGCTAAGTACACCCGCATAAAGTTTGATGCGGGGTGCCACTGGCGGCTTGTCCGCCAGTGCTGGAGTTGGGCTTGCTATCGAGACCAAAACCGCACTGGCGGACAAGCCGCCAGTGGCACCCATCACATTGTTACTTCTGCGTGTGCACTTAGTCAGGGAGACCTTCGGTCGGGCGGGTGATACGGTCGGGAGACCGTGCCACAACCTGGCTAGTGCCACAACTTGTAGACGTTGCAGAGCACCCGCCATGGCGCGCATGAACCAACTTGGGCAGCCGATTGGCGAGGCCTTGCCGGATTGGTCGCCGCCGCCGTGCCCGCCGCGCGCGGTCATCGAAGGCAACTTTTGCCGACTCGAGCCGCTCGACATCGATCGCCACGCCGAAGCGCTGTTCGCCGCCTACGCGGCTGACGTCGAAGGGCGGGGCTGGACGTATTTGCCTTATGGTCCGTTCGCCACGCTCGCGGTGTTTCGAGACTGGATACGTCAATCGTGTCTGGGCGATGATCCTTTGTTTTTCGCTGTGATTGACCAGGCCAGCGAGCAGCCGGCCGGCGTCGCGAGCTTGATGCGAATCACGCCGGCCAGCGGTTCGATTGAAGTCGGGCATATTCACTTCGCTCCCAAGTTCCAGCGCTGCCCGGCGGCCACCGAGGCGATGTTTTTGATGATGCGCCGCGCCTTTGAGCTGGGCTATCGTCGCTACGAATGGAAATGCGACGCGCTCAATCTTCCGTCGCGCGCGGCCGCGCAACGCTTGGGCTTCTCCTTCGAAGGCAGCTTCCGCCAGGCGACTGTCTACAAAGGCCGCAACCGCGATACCGCCTGGTACGCGGTGATCGACGCTGATTGGCCCGCGCTTCGCGAAGCGTTTCAAGCGTGGCTTGCGCCGGAGAACTTCGACAGCGACGGGCAACAGCGCGTGCGGCTTTCGGAACTGACGGCGCCGATTCTCAACGGGCACGGATGAAGCGACGGCGCACGTTCATTGTTGTGACGCGTGAAGTCAGAACGATTTGCAGTTAAGGGGAGTTAGCGCGGAACAACACACGGCTTGTCACTCCCGCTCCTCCGAGAGTCGCTTTACGTGCATGAGCACCCTGTCGTGAACCCGGTGAATCAACACGTCGGACCATGCCGACCAATACCATTGAGGGAACATTTCTGATCGATACCAGGTTCGCCCTTCCAATCGCGTCTTCGCGTTGGGGAGGCTAACTAAATGAAACTCGCCACGCGTCGTGCGCAAGAAGCCATCCAAATGAGGCGGATGAATGTCCCGATAAAGACTCAGTTCATGCATAGGCGCGGCCTGTTTGGTGACATTGAACGCGAGTCGGCGTGGTTCGTCCCAAACCGTGATCGGTTCAACAAACGCGCCGGTACTGAACTCACAATGGCGGATAGCACCGACGCCCTGGCCAACAATCCTCGCACGTTCCGGACAGGCGATGCCCCAATTGAAGTACCACGCCCGTTCTTGCGGAAGGTCGGGAAAGGCCACGACGTTCGTCCACACGGCCGATGGTGGTGCGTCGATCTCCACAGTTGTCAAAATCACTCGTTCCGGGGCTTTCGCCAACCAAGATTCACCGACCGCCCAAAGGGGCAATACGAAGACCACCGCTGCAAGGTCGGCGCCACTGCGACGAGACGCATCGGCAATCGCTTTCCCCAATAGTCCGCCAAGGGTAGCCACCGAAACGACCATCGGCGCAGCCATCGCGAGACAGACCACTCCTTCCAGGGCGAACAAGAGCATGGCGACGCAGCCGAAAAACGCGGCGGCTCCTCCAAGGCATGCCGACGCCAAATAAGTCCGTGGCACGCGACGATTGTATAGATAGGCGGCGCAAGCGCCCATCAACAGCGGCGTGCCGAGAAACAGCGACGCGCCATAAGTAGCCAAGAGATAGACACTGATCCAGACCATGAAACCGCCGAGTATTAGACTTACGGCGACAGAGAGAGCGGCGTTCAGGGGGCGATCCCGCTCTTCGGTTGGCCTCGGGAACAACGTCCAGTAATCGCCCGGTTGGCTTGGCAAGCAACACATTGCCAACATGAACAGCAGATTGACAAGCGGAATCAAGACGATAAATCCGAGCCAAGGGGAACTGCCCGCGTCCGCTGATCGACGGATGCTCATTGAGACGGCGATCCAGAGAAACGGCAACGTCCATAAATAAAGCACCCAGGCCAGCCACTCTGGCGCCGGGCGCACTAGAGACTCGCGGGACGCAAGCAGCGGATTGATGAAATCCCACGGCGTGAAGATCGTGGACGCGAACTGCCAGAAGATCAGTGCCTCCACGCCATACTTGAGAATCATCAACAGCAGACCGCTGCCCGCATAAGCCGCCGGTCCCACTCGCTGGGAAACTCCAAACCACATTCCGATTGTTTTCAAATCGCTGATTCTGCGCATCGTTACTGCGTCCCAATCGTTAGGTCAAATGGCTTGTGGCGACTGCTATTCGACGGGTGATCCTGCATCCTGAACGCCGACGCCCATTCAAGAGTAACCGAGAAATCTGCAAACGTATAACGCCTTTGCCGTTAATGTTCATCCACAGCGTCGGTTGAGGCGACGTCGGGCGACAAATTGCACAATCGACAGAGAGGTCCCATGAATCAAGAAGTTGCACAAAACCGCGGGCGGCAGTTTAAGCTAATCGGACTTTTCCGGTACGTGACCATTTGCGGAGTATTGGCAGGGCTATCAGGATTTCTTGGAATCGGAACCAGTCTCTGCTTGATGTGCTTCGCCTTGGCATTGGGGGCGGGACAAGGTGCTTTGGGACTGGTGGCGCTCGTCGGCGCGTCGTTTGCCGCGGACATGCGAGAGATTGTGCCTGGCGATCAAGCCTTGGGAAGGCAATTTGCGTTACTGCTAACAGCCGCAGCACTGTGCGGTTGGTATCGGCTGAGCGCCGGTGGTTCCGAGTGAATCCGTCGTCACGGAGGAACGATCGCCGACGAGTTTCAGATACAGAAGGTTCAATGCCAGCGATCCCGGAGGGCTCCGAACAAACTCGCGCGTGCCGCGAGTATCGTCCGCATTACCACCAAGTCCGACTCGGCTCCCAGGGCCAGTAGCTTTTTCTTCGGCCGCCGAAGCGAAGCTCCAGGCCGGCGGTGATGGCGATGTTGTTCGTTGATTCCACGTCGTGGCCGCCGGCGAAGGCGTAGTGGTTGGTAAGGTCGAAGCGGAGGGCCAGGCGTTGGTCGATGCGGTACTTCGCACCGATGCCGATCGGGATCGCGAAGAGCGTGTCTTTGGCGCGGTAGCCGGTGTCGTCGGTGAAGTCGTGTTGCAGGAGCCCGAGGCCGAGCGTCAGGAACGGCCGCAATCTGGATTCGCCCCACGGGTAGTACATGAAATCAAAGTCCCAGGCGGTGACTTCGTTCTTGTCGAGGAACACGGCAGGGTCGGTGGCGCTGAGATTCATCTCGACCAGGCCGAGGCGCGTTTCCAGGCCCCAATACTCGGAGAAGTCCCAACCGAAACGCCCGCCCACGAACACGCCCGGTTCTTGCTCAACGCGTCCGCTGATCAATTCCGTGCCGAACATGCCGCCGACGAAACCGCCGATGGAGAGCGGGCGGTTCGTCCAACTGCGGGTGCGCTCCGGCGCGCGGAGTCGTTCGAAAAGCTCCGATGCGTCGTGACGCGTATGATGCCAACGGCGCCGCAGACGATGCCCCGCGCCGCGCACGCCGGGCGGGCATTCATCTCCATACTCTTCGTAGCCTTCGTCGGGCGCGAACTCCGACGCCACCCAATCTTGTTCCGGTTCCACGAAGGGAGCGTCGGCGAGCGGTTTCTGTTCGGTGGGAACCGCCTCGATTTCCACTTCGGCGCTCGTCCGTTCAATCTCCGGCAAGATGCGGAGCGATTGGGCGACGGCAGGCGCGCAGTAGTTGAGAGCCGTGATTGCGGCCAGCAACGCCGTACTCAGCTTGCGCCAACACGCCATCTGCGCGCACCATGCCCAGGTAGGGAACGAGGGGGCGGGATTATGGAGAGGCGGCGCGGCGACGTCAAGGTAGGTTGAGATTCTCCAGTTAACGCACTTCGCGCCGGGGGACTCGATTGACTCCGCTAAGCCGCTAAACCGCTAAGCCCAGGGAAGGCCCCAATAGTCGTCACCATTGGCAACGACAAGTGTGGCCTTCCCTGGGTTTCTTCCTGCGCAGCGAGTTATGGAATAGCAAAACCTAGGGAAGGCCTCCCTTATCGATGATGATAGCGACGACTTCGCGGGCCTTCCCTGGGCTTGGTGGAAACGTCGCTTGCTGAGCAGATGCATTCTCGCCTTGTGGCGAAGTTGGCGTTTCGCTATTTCTACGCCGCCTTGCGGATATCAGGGGGTGAACGGCTGCGCGCCTGGGAGTTGGCGTGCTGGTCCGCGGGTTGTTGTTTTTCCATTCCATCGCGCTTACGGAACGAGCCCGAATGATCGGCCTTCGCGTCCACACGTGGTCGAAACATCTCCTGCTTGGGGTGTTGGCGGCGCTCGGCGTGCAACTCGGCCTGTTGGGAGCACTGCGCGCGCAGGGTCCAGCCTCCGGCCCGCCTGTCGCCGCCGGACAGTTACCACCGCCGCCCCAGCCGAGCCCGATTGTCGCGGCGGAAGCAGTCCCGGCCGGCAAGCCGACCGCGCCGAACGTAGCCGATATCCGCTTGGACGGCATTCCCGAAGGGCAACTGGCGCGTGTGATGAAGCACGTCGCGCAGAACGTGCGAACCCGCGCTGGACGCCCGTTTGTCGCGGAACAAGTAGAAGAAGATGTGCGGCGATTGATCGCCACTCGGCGCTACGTTGACGTCGATACCCTCTATCAAAACACGCCCGACGGGCAGATGATCGTGATTTTCCGGCTGGTCGAACGGCCGACGATCGAATATGTGAAGTACGTCGGCAACAAAGTGAGAAGCCGCGTGCTGGGCAAAAAAACCGGCCTGAAAGAGGGCATGGCGAAGGACCCTTATTCCGTCGATGAAGCGCGGCGGAAGCTGGAGGAGTTTTATCAGGAGAAAGGCTACAGCCGCGCGCAAGTCACGGTGATGGAAGGCAACGATCCGCAGGACCGCGGCGTGATCTTCCTCATCAACGAAGGCGGCAAGCAGAAGGTTTGGAAAACGGAGTTCGAAGGCAACACGATCGTCAGCGATGGACGACTCAAGACGCTGGTCCAATCGAAGCCAGGCATTCTGTGGATCTTCCGCGGGCAAGTGAATCGCGATGAGATCGAAGAGGATAAGAACCGACTCTCCGCGTACTACCGCAGCCTGGGCTTCTTCGACGCGCGGATCGGGCGACGGCTCGACTATGACGAAGCACAGAAATGGCTGACGGTGACCTTCGTGATCGACGAAGGCGTGCAGTACAAGGTGCGGAACGTCTCGATCGTCGGCAACACGAAGTTCGCGGCGGACGGATTGAGCCGAGACTTCAAGCTGGTAGCCGGCGACTATTTCAATCAAGCGAAGATGAACCGCGACGTGGCCGACTTGCAAGACAAGTACGGCATCCACGGCTACGTGTTCGCGGCCGTGGAAGCGACGCCGACCTTCAATGACGAGCAAAAAGGCGTACTCGACCTCATCTACCGACTGGACGAAGGGCAGCAATATCGCGTCGGCCGCATCGATCCGATCATCAAGGGCGACCATCCGCATACGCGATTGTCGACCGTCTTGAATCGCGTCTCGATTCGCCCCGGCGATATCATGGACCTGCGCGAATTGCGCAATAGCGAACGACGGTTGAAGGCTTCCGGCCTATTCGTCGTCGATCCCTCGCAGGGGGAACCGCCGAAGATCGTGTTCAAGCAGCCTGAAATGGACGAAGGCCAAGTGGCAGAACGTCCGCAGAATCCGAACAATTTCCGTGGCCAAAGCCCGGACCCGGAACGCGCCGAGGGCATGATCTCGGCCTTCTCGGATCGTGTGCGCGGCGCAACGACGCGCAGCGCCGTGATGCCCATTCACCCGAACGCGTTGCCGCGTCAGCCGCGGCCGCCGGTGCGGGTCTCACCGCCACCGCCGCCACAGATTCGCGGTCCACAAGATCGCGTTCCGTTGCGCGTCGATACGTCGCGGGTGCGCGGACAAAGCCCCGGCGAACACGTCTGGGGACAGGCGCCGCAACAGCCTTCGGGGCAGAAGCTGGTGTCGCAACGTCCGCCCGTCAACAACGCGCCGGGAGGATACCCGACGACTTGGCGTCCAGGAAATCAGCCCGTCTACACCGCGCAGAACGCGCCGAACGGTGGGTACGCGGCGTCGCCTTATCCGCAGTCGAACGCCGCCCCCAGCACGGTCTATCAGCAGTCCGCGCCAGGCGCCTATTCCTCGGCGCCCAACTATGGCGTGCCGCAGACCATCGCTCCGGCGCCAGGCGGCTATCCGGCCACCGGCCCGCAGGGCTACAGCCTGCCGCAAGGGGGCGTGCCGACCTATGAAGGTGGAGGCCCGGCGCTTTCCGGTCAGCCTGCGCCGACTGGCACCGAACTCTATCCGCAAGGCGGTTACGGATTCCTCGGCACGGGCGATCCGACACAAGGTCCTTCGATTCCGACGACGCGCGAACTGCCGACGTTGCCGATCGTCCCCACAGTCGAAGAAACGCAAACCGGGCGATTGATGTTCGGCGTGGGCATCAACTCGAACGCCGGCGTGGTCGGCAACATCGTGATCGACGAGCGCAACTTCGACATCTTCCGCGTCCCGCGGAGTTGGGAAGAGATTCGCAACTTCACGGCGTTTCGCGGCGGCGGCCAGCAGTTTCGCATCGAGGCAGTGCCGGGCAATCAGTTGCAACGATACATGATCACCTTCCGCGAGCCGTACTTGTTTGACTCGTTGGTGAGTTTCGGCCTGAGCGGCTTCTTGTTCACGCGGCAGTATTTTGGCTGGAATGAAGATCGCATCGGCGGACGCGTGAGCTTCGGCTACCAGTTCCCGCATCGCCCCGACTTGTCGGTGAACCTGGCGCTCGGCGGGCAAAACGTAGAAGTCAAGAATCCGCGATTCCCCAGCCCGCCGCAGGTGATCGACGTGTTGGGCGACAACGCGCTCTACACGGCGCGGCTATCGCTCATGCACGATACGCGCGACAGCGCGTTTCTGGCCACCGAAGGACACATGTTCGAGATCTCCTACGAACAGGCGTTCGGCGATTTCACCTATCCGCGCGGTTCGATCGAGGGGAAGCAGTACTTCCACACCATGGAACGCGCCGACGGCTCCGGGCGCCACGTGCTGAGCTTCAGCGGACAAGTGTCCGCTAGCGGCGACGAGACGCCCGTGTTCGAGAATTTTTATGCCGGCGGCTTCTCGACGATCCGCGGCTTCGATTTCCGCGGGGCGTCGCCACGGATGTTCAATGTGCCGACGGGCGGTCGCTTCATGCTCTTGGGCTCAGTCGAGTACATGGTGCCGCTGACGCCGGACGACATGCTTCGCGCCGTGGTGTTCTGCGATGCCGGCACCGTGGAAGAGGACATCGACGTCAACAAAGACAACTTCCGCGTCGCACCCGGCTTCGGTTTGCGGATCACCGTGCCGGCCTTGGGTCCGGCGCCAATCGCCCTCGACCTGGCCGCGCCAATCGCGCATGCCGGCGGGGACGACATCCAGAACTTCAGCTTCTTCGTGGGCTACAGCCGATAGCGACAAACAACTGACTCGACGTCCGTTAAGCCCAGGGAAGGCCCCCGAAATCGTCGAGGATGACACGATTTTGAGGGCCTTCCCTGGGCTTTTTGCGTCCAAGACTCGGAAACCGGTCCATGATCGTCGATTGACACTCTGGCTACCAAAACATATGCTTTGGGTGTTGCAGTTTGCCCAATCGGAAGATTCGCAAAATGGCGGTAGTCGGTACTCACAGCCTGGTTTCGAGCGGCGTCGGCGCAGTCCGGCGAGCGGTCGATGTGCGCGTGATTCGGATCGCCATTCGAATTACCGGCATGACGCCGCGGCCTTGAGGGACGAACTGCCAGCATTCAAGCATCGCAGTTACCACAGCCCCGAGGCCACCGGCCGATCGGGGCTGTTTTCGTTTGCGGGAAGTTCACCACGGAGACACGGAGGACACGGAAGAGAAGCGGGTAAGACAATTTGAACCGCGGAGGCGCTGAGACGCAGAGGAGTAAGGGGAATGACGAATTTCTAAATCCGAATGTCGAATCAAATCTGAATGACTGAAGGCTGAATGACGAAAGGTGGGATCGTTTCGGTCAACTCAAACGGCCTTCGACATTTGTCATTCGAATTTGATTCGACATTCAGATTTAGAAATTAGAAATTCCGCCACTCACTCCCTCAGCGCCTCCGCGGTTCAATTTGCCTTTCCCTCCGTGTCTCCGTGCCTCCGTGGTGAATCTGAACTGAAGTTGAGGATTGTACATGCGCCGCGTACAGATTTATGACACCACGCTCCGAGACGGGAGCCAGGGGGAAGGCGTTAGCTTTTCTCTGCAGGACAAGCTGCTGATCACCGAGCGGCTCGACAGCCTGGGCTTCGATTTCATCGAGGGGGGCTATCCCGGCTCGAACGAAAAGGACGCGGCCTATTTTGCGCGCGTGCGCGAGATGGAACTGGGACACGCCAAGGTCTGCGCGTTCGGCATGACGCGGCGGCGCGGCATCGCGGCGGACCAGGATCCCGGCATGCAGGCTCTGTTGCGCTCCGACGCGCCGGTGATTACGATCGTCGGCAAGACCTCTTCGTTCCATGTGGAAGAGGTATTGCGCGTCAGCCTGGAAGAAAACCTGGGCATGATCGCCGACAGCATCCGCCTGATGCGTGCCGAGGGGCGCGAAGTGATCTACGACGCCGAACACTTTTTCGACGGCTGGAAGTTGAATCCCGAGTACGCGCTCAAAACGATTCAGGCCGCGGCCGGCGCCGGCGCGATGTTGATCTCGCTCTGCGACACCAACGGCGGCACGATGCCGGAAGAGATCGCCGCACTGGTCCGCGCCGCGCAAGCGGGGCTCGACATCCCGGTCGGCATCCATTGCCACAACGATTGCGAGCTGGGCGTCGCCAATTCCCTGGCCGCCGTCGACGCCGGCGCCGTCCACGTGCAAGGGACCATCAATGGCTTCGGCGAGCGCTGCGGCAACGCCGATTTGATCTCGGTGATTGCGAACCTGGCGGTCAAAAAGCGCGGCTATGAAGTGTTGACGGGGCAAGGGGTCGAGCATCTGACGGAGCTGTCGCGCTTCGTCTACGAAACGGCCAACATGAATTACCGGCCGAGCCAACCGTTCGTCGGCCAAAGCGCCTTTGCGCATAAGGGCGGCATGCACGTTCATGCCGTCGCCCGGGCCACGAGCAGCTACGAGCACATCAACCCGGAAGTCGTCGGCAACGAGCGCCGTATTCTGGTAAGTGAACTCTCCGGCCGCTCAAACATCGCCGCGCTGACGAGCAAGCACAATCTGGCGCATGACCAGGAATTGATGACGAAGATTCTGGACGAGGTCGTGCGTTTGGAAAACCAGGGATTTGTGTTCGAAGCCGCCAACGGCTCGTTCGAGTTGCTGGTCCGCAAATGCGCCGGGCAGTACCAGCCGCATTTCGAACGGCTCAGCTACTCGGTCCGCGTGGAGTCCGATCGCAACGATAATGTCGTCACCGAGGCCCGGGTGAAGATCAAAGTCGGCGAGGAAGTGCGCCACGAGGTGGCCGAAGGGGACGGCCCGGTGAACGCGCTGGACGCCGCGATGCGCAAAGCGCTCAACGGCACCTTCCCGAACCTGCAGCACATGCAGCTTGTCGACTATAAGGTCCGCGTCGTGAACAGCGAGGCGGCCACGGCGGCCGGGGTGCGTGTGGTGATCGAAAGCCGCGACGAACACGACGTCTGGGGCACGGTCGGCGCCAGTGAAAACATCATCGAAGCCAGTTGGATGGCGCTGGTCGACAGCATCGAATACAAGCTCTACAAGGACGAATCGCGCGGGGCCGCTGTGGACAAAGTGGTTCAGGCCATTTGAAACGCAGTGGCGCGGAAACGCAGAGGGGATTCTGGAGTTGTTGATCGCGCGAATTCCGCTCTGTACCCAAGCACTGAAAACTGAACACTGAAAACTTCAAACTCTGCTCCGCGCCTCTGCGGTTCAAAACAGAATTGCACTCGCTCTTTCCCACATCGCAACATGACCGAACTTGCCAAGCAGTACGATCACGCCGCCGCTGAGAGTCGTTGGTACTCCTGGTGGGAATCGCGAGGGTATTTTCATGCCGAGCCGAACGCGGCGCGGAAGCCTTATACGATCGTGATCCCACCGCCGAATGTGACCGGCGCTTTGCATCTGGGTCATGCGCTCAATAACACCTTGCAGGACGCGCTGATCCGCATGAAGCGGATGCAGGGCTTCAACACGCTCTGGATGCCGGGGACCGATCACGCCGGCATCGCCACGCAAGCCGTGGTCGAACGGCGATTGCTGCAAGAAGAAAAACTCAGCCGGCACGATCTGGGGCGCGAGAAGCTCGTCGAGCGCATCTGGAAGTGGAAGGCTGACTACGAGAAGCGCATTCTCGGGCAACTCAAGCGAATTGGCGCGAGTTGCGATTGGTCGCGCACGCGGTTCACACTGGATGACGTTTGCGCCCGGGCGGTACGGCATACGTTTTTCAATTTGTTTCAGAAGGGCCTGATCTATCGCGGCAAGCGATTGGTGAATTGGGACACGTTCCTGCAAACCGCGGTGAGCGACGACGAGGTATTCCACGAGACCACCCAGGGGCACTTCTGGCATTTTCGTTATCCGGTGATCGACCCCAAGCCCGGTGAGCCCACGCATGTGGAGATCGCCACGACGCGGCCGGAAACGATGCTCGGCGATACGGCTGTGGCAGTACACCCGGACCCCGCGGCGGCGTTCGATAAGGTCGAAGCGGACCTGCGCGCGAAGCTGAATGAGGCCGCCGAGAAGGACAAGCCGGCGATCAAAGCTCAACTCGCCGATCTAACGAAGCGCCGCGCGGAACTGTTGCCACGATTGATCAAGTTGCGCGACATGGCCAAGGCGGGGCGTAAACTGCTCTTGCCATTGTTGAATCGTGAAATCCCGCTCGTGACCGATCTCTGGGCGAAGCCGGAACTGGGCACGGGCTGCGTAAAGATCACGCCGGCGCATGATCCGAACGACTACGAAGTCGGCAAGCGGCAGTCGCTGCCGATGATCAACATTCTCAATCCCGACGGTACGCTCAACGAACATGCCGGCGCGTACCAGGGATTGAAAAACCTCGTGGCGCGCGAACGCGTCGTGGCGGACCTCGACGCGCTAGGGTTGCTTGGCGACGTGGAAGATCGCGAAATCGAGATCGCGCACTCGGATCGCTCGAAAACGCCGATCGAACCGTTCCTGGCCGATCAATGGTTCGTAAAGATGGATCGCTTGGCGCAATCGGCCATGGACGCCGTGAGCGACGGCCGCGTGAAGATTTTTCCGCAGCGCTACGCGCGAGGCTACTTAGATTGGCTCGGCGAAAAACGCGATTGGCCGATCGGCCGGCAACTGTGGTGGGGCCACCGCATTCCCATCTGGCCCGCGCCGACGGTGACCGAAGCGGAATTGAAGCAGGCTTTTGCCGGACGGAACGACGTCTCCTGGCAACGCGACGAAGAGCGCGACCAATGGTTGATCTGCGCGCAGGAGACCGACCTTGCGCCTGACGCGATTCAAGGCCACACGATTCACCAGGACAACGACGTGCTCGATACCTGGTTCAGTTCAGCGCTCTGGCCGCATTCGACGTTGGGCTGGCCGCAGCAAACGCCTGAATTGAAATACTTCTATCCCACAAGTGTGCTGATCACGAGCCGTGACATCATCACGCTCTGGGTGGCGCGGATGGTGCTTACAGGACTGGAAAACATCGGCGACGTGCCGTTCCGCGAGGTGTTCATTCACCCCAAGATTCTCGACGGCGACGGCGAGACGATGTCGAAGTCGAAGGGAAATGGCGTCGACCCGATCGACGTGATGGAAAAGTTCGGCGCGGATTCGCTGCGCTTCGGTCTCGCGTATCTCACGACCGAAACGCAAGACGTGCGGATGCCGGTCGATTTCGAATGCCCGCACTGCCAGCATTTGGTGCCGCAGACCAAGAAAAACCGCGTGCTGCCGCGCGTGCCGTGCAAGCACTGTGGGAAGGAGTTCTCCACGCAATGGGCCGAAAAGCCAGCCGACGTGGCGCTGCCGCGCGGCGCCGTGGTGAGCGAGCGTTTCGAGCTGGGGCGCAACTTCTGCAACAAGCTTTGGAACGCCTCGCGCTTCGTGATGATGAATCTCGAAGGTTACACGCCTGCCGCGGTGAATGAGACGGAGCTGCCGATCGAGGATCGCTGGATCCTGAGCCGGCTCTCGACGGTGACCGCCGGCGTGACTGAGGCGCTCGACACATATAAGTTCTCCGAGGCGGCGCGGTTGCTGTACGACTTCGCCTGGGACGACTTTTGCAGCTTCTACGTCGAGATGGCGAAAAGCCGCTTCGACGACGAGCAGCAGCGTCCGCTCGCGCAGCGCGTGATCGTGCATACGCTCGACGCGCTGCTCCGACTGTTGCATCCGTTGATTCCGTTCATCACGGAAGACGTCTGGCAATTGCTCGGCGAAGTTGCGCCCGAACGCGGATTGCCCCAGCCATCGAAGGCCAGCGAGAGCATCATGGTTGCCACCTGGCCGGAGACGAACGCCGCGCAGCGAAACGCGGAGTTTGAAGCCCGGTTCGCGCGCTTCCAGGAAGTGCTGCGCGCCTTGCGCGAGATTCGCAGCCGGCAGAACATTCCGCCCAAGACGCCGATCCGCTTCACGCTGCGCTCGAACGACGAAACGGCGGAGTTGCTGCAGCCGATGGCCCCGTATTTCGAGAGCATGGCGGGCGCGACGGCCACGGCCTGGGGGCCGAACGTCGTGGAACCGACGACGTGCGCGAAGATCGCCGCCGGCGGCGCCGAAGTGGCTGTCGACATGACCGGCCTGATCGACGTCGAGGCGGAAATCCAACGCAACGAAAAGGAGTTGGACCGCGTCCGCGGATCAATCACCGGCAAGGAACGCCAACTGTCGAACGAGAATTTCACGAGCCGCGCCCCGGCCGCCGTAGTCGACGCTGAGCGCAAAGCCCTCGAGGAACTCCGCGAACGCGTCGGCTCCCTCGAAAAAACCCTGACGACGCTGCGTTCCCAGGCGTAGTACGGTGCATTTTGAACCGCGAAATACGCGAAATCACGCGAAAACTGCATTGAAAAAGATTCTCCTGGTGCTTGCTCTTGCGACGTTTCTCGATGTAATTGCTGTTCGCGAGATTTCGCGCATTTCGCGGTTACGAATTCTCACGGTATGCTCTTATTATCGTGTCCACTCCACCGGCCTTACACCGGCCGGCTACAGCCCCAGGCGATGACCTTCGATGAATGCTCTTCGCGGTCTTGCGCACGTTGCGTGCTTTCTGATCTTGGCGTCGTCCGTTGCCGCGCAACAGGCCGATCCGAATGAAGCCGCGCGGAATCGATTGGCGGACGATGAAATCGCCGGCGCCGGCATCAAGGACGAGCGGGTCGTGGAGTCGATTCGCACCACGCCGCGTCATGAGTTCATGCCGGCCAAGCAACGCAAGTTCGCCTACTTCGACATGGCGTTGCCGATCGGGCACGGGCAGACGATCTCGCCGCCGTTCGTCGTGGCCTATATGACCGAGCAGTTGGAACCGAAGGCGACCGACAAGGTATTGGAAATCGGCACCGGCTCCGGCTATCAGGCCGCGGTGTTGAGTCCCCTGGTGAGCGAGGTGTATTCGATCGAGATCGTGGAACCGCTGGGTAAACGCGCGGCGGCGACGCTCGAAAAGCTGGGCTACGAAAACGTGTTCACCATGGTCGGCGACGGCTACAAGGGCTGGCCGGAACATGCGCCGTTCGACAAGATCATCGTCACCTGCTCGCCGGAAAACGTGCCGCAGCCGCTGGTGGATCAGTTGAAGGAAGGCGGACGGATGATCGTGCCGCTCGGCGAGCGGTATCAGCAACTCCTGTACTTGTTTACGAAAGTCGACGGCAAACTCAAGAAGGAACCGCTCGAAGCGACGTACTTCGTGCCGATGACCGGCGAGGCCGAGGAGTTACGTCAGGTCAAGCCGGACGATGCGACGCCCGCGCTCGTGAACGGCGATTTCGAGAAATTTGACGCCGAGAAGCGACTACCCGAGGCCTGGTACTACGTTCGCCAGGCGGAAGTGATTGCGAAGGACGGCGACGCGTCCGCCCATTTCCTCCGCTTTCACAACGACACCACAGGGCGCGACGCGCACTGCCTGCAGGCAATCGGCATCGACGGCCGCGAGGTCAAATCGATCACCGTCGGTTATCGCATGCGCGGCGAGAACCTGGTGTCCGGCGCGAACCGCGATCAGTTTGCGACGCTCTACGTGAATTTTTTCGGCGAAGACCGAGCGCCGATTCGCCAGGAAATCCTCGGCCCGTGGACGGGCGACATCAAGTGGACGGAAAAGTCGGTCAACATGGTCGTGCCGGTCAGCGCCCGAGGAGCGGTGATCGGCATCGGTCTCTTCGGTGCTACCGGCACGCTGGAGTTCGACGACATCACGGTGACGGGAAGCCAGCGGTAGAATGTCGATTTTCTAAATTTGAATGACGAATGAAATCCGAATGCTTAAATGACGAATGAGTCTGGTACGCCAAAACCATTCGTCATTCAATCATTCTTCCGTCATTCGGATTTGGAAATTCGTCATTCCATTCACTGCTCCTTTTTCGGCAGCACTGCTCGATCCCGCAGCCAGGCTTCGCAGGTCTCCGGCCAGGCGCCGACGCCGGGAAGCTTGCGGCCGAGGCCGACGCCGTGCGGGCCTTTTTCGTAGATGTGCAATGCGGCGGGCACGCCTGCTTTGCGTAGTGCCGCGTAAAACAGCAGGCTGTTTTCCGGGAGGACGACGGTGTCTTCCGTGGTGTGGAGCAGGAACGTCGGCGGCGTTTTTTCGGTGACTTGCTGGTCGTTCGACATCGCCGCCACCAGCGCCGCATCGGGCTCTTCGCCTAAGAGATTGCGCCGCGAGCCGCTATGCGTAGTCGGCAACTCCATCGTGATCACGGGATAGCAGAGGATCGCGAAATCGGGCCGGCAGGAAACGCCGTCGATGGGATCCTGCGCATTCGGGGCGCCATCGTCGAAATGCGTGGCAATGGTCGACGCGAGGTGCCCGCCAGCGGAAAAACCAATTACGCCGATCCGCACCGGATCGATTTGCAACTCAGCCGCCCGCGAGCGCATCAAGCGCATGGCGCGCTGCGCGTCTTGCAAGGGCGCGGGATGATGGTAGCGGGGCGCAATGCGGTAGCGCAACACGCCCGCCGTGACGCCGAGTGAATTCATCCATTCGGCGATTTGCAAACCTTCGTGATCGACGGCCAGATGCCCATACCCTCCACCGGGACAAATCACGATGCCGACGCCGACCGCCTTCTCCTCCGGCGCGCTATAAATCGTGAGCGAAGGCCGATCGGCCTCCTCGTCGCCGACGGCGCCTGGCGCGCCCGCGGGCCAAAGCAATTCGAGGCGAGGCTCGGCGGCGCGCGAACGCGTGGGAATGAGGCCGATCACGGCGACGAACATAAGCACTGAAAACAACTGCATGGCGCGATGCACGGAACACTTCCTTTGCAATGATTGTGCGTCAAATAAATGTTTGATGGCGAAGCTACTCCGAAACCACGGCCGCGCGGCCCCAATAGCCCCACTCCTGGTTCCAGTCGTTGGCTGCGTTGAGTAATTCCAACTTCACTGGTTTGCCGGCGAACGCACTCAGGTCGACCGTTAGATCGGCCCAGCCTTCCGCGGTGGTGTCCGGACCGACCATGGTGTCGAGCACCGTTTCGCCGTTGGCTTTCACGACGAGTCGCCAATCGCTCTCGTCGTCATGGCAACCGACGGAGAGTAAGAGTTGCGATTTCTTGCCGGCGGGCAAATCGACTTCGCTGGTGAGTATGCAGGGTTGCGATTCGCTCACCGGGTGCGTGCGCACGACCGTCGCGCGGCCGCGGTATTCGCTCAACAGCGAAATCCCGTCTTCTCCCGAAGTGGCCATGGTGAAGCCGGGCGCGACTTCCGCCAAGATGCCCGCGAACTCCGCCGGATCGCTCGCGTCGCGGGCCTCGACGAGTCGCACGCCGGGCAGTTGCCGCGCGTTCGGATCACTTGGCGGGCGATCGAGCGTGATGTACGCGAAGAGATCGGCGATCTCCTGAGCGTTGAGTTGTTTTTCCACGTCCTCGGGCATCAGCGAGAGCTTGCTCACGCCCATCTCATCGACATCGGCGCGGGCAATGGTCTCCGTCTTGCCGCCTTGCACCTTGAGCACGACACGATGATCGCTGTTCTCGGCCAACAGGCCGGTCAACACGCGGCCATCGGTGGTATTCACGGTCACGGCCTGATACGCAGCGCCAATCACCAGGCTCGGGTCAAAGACGTTCGAGAGTAACTGCTCGAACGAACTTCGGCCGTTCACCGTAATGTCCGGGCCGACTTCCTGCCCTTCGCCATACATCTTGTGGCAAGTGGCGCAGAGCTTGGTGAACACCGCCTGACCGCGCTGGGCGTCGCCGGACGTGGCGCGAATAACGTCCCGCATCTGGGCAATGATCTGCTCGCGCTCCGGGCTGCGCTCCAGCCGCATCGCGCCCCACTCGGCAGTCGCCTGATCGACCAGTTCCTGATCGCTGCTGGACAGCAATTTGCGCACGTGATTTACACTGATCGCCTCGCGCGGGACGCGATGGTCCTTGACAGCGGAGAGCAGTTGCTTGGCCCAGGCTGGACGGGAGGTAAGCAACTCGATCGACGATGGGCGCAGCTCGGGTTCCATCTTGCCATATGCTGCCAGAATCATTGCGCCAACTTGTGGCGCATCCAGCCGGCCGAGACCGGCAATGGTTTGGCGACGAAGTTCTTGGCTGTCCGCACCTGTCTCGGCAAGTAGCGATCCCACGGCAGCGAGAACGCCTTCGTCATTCGCTGCAATCAGTGCCGCGAGTGCTCGCGCTCGCATGGTCGGAGCCAACGCAGCATTGCTCAACAAGGTGCGCGCTACTGCGACGCTGTCTGCTTCGCCCCAACTGGCCGATAGCAACACGGCGTCACGATACAACGGAGCGTCCACGCCGTCCTTCACGATCCCGTCGACGCGATTGGCAATCGTCTGATGCAGCTTGTCCGCCGAATAGCCAGTAATCTCACGATTCTGAATCTTTGATGCGATGACTTGCAGCAGCTCGCGCGCCAGATCGATATTGCCATGCGCCGTCGAAGTAAGCAGATCAAACAAGGCCGCCACGGCGCGCGTGTCGATCACCTTCGTCTCAAGGAGGCGACGCGTGAAATACGGCATCATGCCGTTTAAGCCGGGTTTGCCAATCGCGTCGCTGCGTCGCAACGCAGCAACGACAACTTCGCTTCGGCGCTCGTCCATCAACGGCTGCAAATTGTTCCAAACAATGTGCGGCAGCAACTCGTCGTCGCCGCTGGTCGCCAGCACCTTGAACAGGAGCGGCAACGGATCGATGCCAGCTACTTTCTGCGAAGCAATCACCACCTGTAGCCGCACGTCGGGCGAAGCATCGTCGGCCAGCGCAATTACGCGATCGCGCACTACCTGAGAAACTTGCTTCATATTCCCGGCAGCGCGGACGCCCCAGGCGCGGAAGCTGGGATCTTCGTGGGTAAGGAGCTGGAGGTGAAACGCCTCGTCGAGCGGGCCGCCGCCGACCAATGCCCAGATGGCATGCATCCGCGCTTTGCGCGGGGCATTATTGTCTAATACGAGTGCCGCCACTTGATCGCGCGACGTCTTCCGTTCGGTCAGCAGTTGTTGCGCGAGATCGCGGAAATACACGTTCGGGCTATGCAGCCGCTCGATCAACTGCGCGTCCGTTTCTTTCGCCAGATCGAAGGCCGGCGCGCGCGGCGTGTCTTGATAACGGATGCGATAGAGACGGCCTTTGCCGCGATCGATCCCTTCGGGATCGCGGTTGGCGTCTTGATAGCAGTGATAGCGATCGTACCAATCGAGGACATACAAACAGCCGTCCGGGCCGGTCTTCTGCACCACCGGCATGAACCAGGAATCGTTCGCCGACAGGAAATCGGGATCCGGCTTGGCGAAGTACGTCGACCCGGCGCGCTCCAGGTAGTCGCAGTTGATGCAGTTGCCGTGGATGTTGCCCATGTAGAGCTTTTCGCGGTACTGCTCGGGATAGGCGGCGCTATCGAAGTAATGGATGCCGCAATAGGCGGCTTTCTGATGCTGATGCTTGACGATCGACTCGATCCGCCAGGTGTGCGGCGGATAGGGCCCGCCCTGGCGCAAGTAGTAGCCGGTCTCGGTTAAGTGCCAGAGGTGATCGATTACGCACGCGCTGATAAACGCGCTCCCTTCGCGATCCCACGTCACGCCCCAAGGGTTGCTGGTGCCTTCGCAGAAGAGTTCGAAGTCGCGCGTCAACGGATGAATGCGAAACAACGTGCAAGTGAACTCGTGTTTCTTGCCGCGATGTTCCACCACCGCCGGGTTGAACACGCCGTTCAGCCCGTAGAGCCAGCCGTCGGGGCCCCAGGTGAGCGAGTTCGGCAACTCGTGCGTATCGTCGCGGCCGAAACCGGTGACCACGACTTCTTGCTTATCGGCGCGGTCGTCGCCGTCGGTGTCTTGCAAGAACAGAATGTCCGGCGAGTTCGCCACCCACACGCCGCCATGACCGACCGCGATTCCAGAAGGAATGTTCAAGCCTTCGGCAAAGATGGTGACTTTGTCGACGCGGCCGTCGTGATCGGTATCTTCCAGGATCTTAATGCGGTCGCGCCCGGGCCCCGGTTCGCGGCGCGGGTATTCGAAGCTTTCCGTGACCCAAATACGGCCGCGTTCGTCGAAGGTCATCGCGACCGGATTCATCAGGTCGGGCTCGGCGGCCACGACTTCCACGGTGAAGCCCGGTGGCACCGTCATCTTGGCGACCGCTTCCTCGGGCGACAGCGCCGGCCCCGGGGGCGCGTCTTGATTGTGCGGAATCGAAGCGTCGCTCTCCGCGGCCTGCGCCGGAACTTGACTGGCGACGATCAAGGCGAGCAAAGCAATCCAGCGAAGGAGGAACATGACCGGCGATCCATGGCGGAGAAGTGGGATGCGCTGACGCGACGGGAACGCCTATTTTGCGTGAAGTTCGCGCCGGTGGCAACCTGACGCGCGAACCTGTCGCCTTGGCGGGGCCGGCCGGGTCCGATACATTGCGCGAGTCGCATTTTTGGCCTGTTTTCGCGAGCTGCCGCATGGAATCCACTGCCCACGACTTTCTCAAAAACCTGCTTTCGGTCCCCAGCCCGTCCGGCTACGAACAGCCGGCGCAGAATGTGGTCCGCGAGTATATCAGCCGGTACGCCGACCATGTCTCGACCGATCTGCACGGCAATGTGATCGCGGTGAAAAACGCCGGCGCGCCGCTGCGGGTGATGTTCGCCGGGCATTGCGATCAGATTGGTTTGCTGGTGTCTTACGTCGACGATCAGGGGTTTCTCTCCGTGCAAACGATCGGCGGCTGGGATCCGCTGGTGCTGATCGGCCAGCGCGTCACTGTCTGGACGCCGACGGGGCCGGTGCATGGCGTGATGGCGCGCAAACCCATTCACTTGCTGAGCGACGAAGAGCGGAAGCAGGTTCCCAAGATGAAGGACCTGTGGGTCGACATCGGCGCGAAGGACAAGGCCGACGCGCATTCGGTGGTCAACATCGGCGATCCGATCACGTTGGAACTTTGCTATCACGAAGCCCGCAACGGGCTCGCGCATGCGCCGGCGATGGATGACAAGTGCGGCGTGTGGGTCGTGATGGAGGCCTTCCGCCGCGCGTGTGCTGCGCCGCTCGATTGTGCGCTGTACGCCGTCTCCACGGTGCAAGAGGAAGTGGGCTTGCGCGGCGCGAAGACGAGCGCCTACGGCATCGATCCGCAAGTGGGCATCGCCGTCGACGTGACGCACGCGACCGATTGCCCCACGATCGACAAGAAGCAAGAGGGAGACGTGAAGCTCGGCGGCGGACCGGTGATCTACCGCGGACCGAATATGAGCCCGGTGGTTGTGGATCGACTGATCAGCGCCGCGAAGGCCAACGAGTTGCCCTATCAGCTCGCGGCCAACGGCCGCGCCACCGGGACCGACGCCAACAGCATGCAAATCAACCGCGCCGGCATGGCCGTCGGCCTGGTGAGCATCGCGAACCGCTACATGCACTCGCCGGTCGAGATGATCAGCCTCGCCGATATCGATCAGGCCGCGGACCTGCTGGCCAAGTTCGCAGCGGGATTGAAAGCGGACGACCGGTTTGTGCCGTAGGAATTCGTTGTTCCAGTTGAATTCAGAGGAACCACGAAAGACACGAAAAGCACGAAAACTTCAATACAGCGTTGAAAGCTGGATCGTGGAGTGTTCGTATCAATGGCATGAGTTCGCAACGAACTGTGGCCCTGAAACACTTTTCGTGCCTTTCGTGCTTTTCGTGGCTCCTTCTCCTACGAAGTCATTGGCGCAGAGTTCGAATCGCGTTCCACACGGCCATCAAATAGACGCACGTAAAGGCGAGAAACAATAGCGTCAGGACGTGGTATCCCAGCCACAACCACCAGCGCGTCAGATGCGGCCGCGCATTCAGCACCGCTTGCAGACCGAGCCGCACGCCCCAGAACGTCGCGCCGTATGCGCTGAACGCCAGTGCGAGGCGATCGCCGCTGGCGATTTCGCGACTGCATCCAAGGCAAGTCGCGCCGAGCGCGATGATCGACATCACGGTGTAACCGCCGTAGACCCAGTACAGCTGCCGTTGCAATTCGGGCAGCATGTTCAGGCTTTGCTTCCAGTCAAGCCGCAGCGGCACAAGTGCTGACGCGCAAAGCACGCCTAGCTGGCCCATGCCAATTAGCCAAATCGCGGTCTCCAGTTCGATATTCATCTTGCGCCCAGCGCCTCCATGAATGGGATCATGACATGGGTGCGAAACGGCGCATGGAACAGCAATTCCACGGGCGCGAGAATCACGACTGCCGCGAGCAGTCGCCCACGAATCGCATTGTGCATGCCCAGTCGATGCGCCAGCGCGGTGTGCTCGAATTGAACGGCCATCGCTTGAATCAAGAAGTACAGCGTCGGGCGTCCGTATCCTGCACCGGCGGGGAGCGAGATCACAAGATCGTGGACAACGCCGCTGAACAAGAACACTGCCCAAGTCGCCGAGGCGACTCCCATTCGTCGTGCGACGGGTCGGAAAATGCATTGTACGGCGAGGTCGCGAAAGCCGGTGTTCCAACGCTTCCCCCAGAACTCGCTGACGCTCGACGCCGCCCAAGGCGCGTTCATGATCGGTCGCGCGTCGGCGCCCTGGGCGCGCCAATAGTTCGCCAGTAGTCGAAACACGCCGAAGTGCAACATCAAGATCGTGCCAATCATGCCAAGCCACGCGATCAACGTTTCTCGCTCATCCGACAATTGAGGCGCGACAATCCAAAACAGGAACGCACCGAACGCAATCGAAGCAGCCGCCCAAAGTGAGTCACACGTCAAGTCGCGGTGCGGCGTTGGTTCACTGCTTTGGCTTACGAACTCATTCGCGTTCATACCGGGCCAAGCGAGTAGAAACGCGGCTTGCTTCCAGCAAGGCGCTGAGCACTCACGCAGCCGCATCCAGACGACTGCCTTGCAAACCGCATAGATCAGAATTGCCAAGAGCCACATTTGGCCCCAGGCAGGAATGCCGCTTTCCATAACTACCGGCGTCCGGCCCTTGAATCAAGCTTCCCTGTCCTGTGAACCGGCGAAAACGGCGTGTACTTAACAGATCGCTGAGATCAGTTAGCCGGCTTGATCTACGGACGCCGGCGTTTCCTGCAGATTTGTGTAGTTTGCGCATGGAAATTGCGCGAACTTGGATAAATGCCGGCCTTGGCCAACGTGCCACTAGATTGGGTTGTTGGCTCCCTTGTCGTGGCTGGATATGCTGGAGGGTGCCCACCGGGCGCGCTATTGCGTCGCCCACTCGCCTACCATCCAGGAGCGGACATCCATGAAGAGAACAGTGATCGCATTGTCGGCCGGTGCAAGCTTTATGCTGAGCGCCGTATTGAGCGCCTCGGCCGAGGCCCCGCCAACCACCACCGGGCCGAATAACCCAAACCCGCCGGGTGCGTTTCCCACTTCAGTGACCGCGACCAACGTGAACGTGCTGTCGCTTCCTGGCAGCGAATTCGACGGCGCCGGAGCGAACGATCTCAAGGTCTCGTTCCCTTCCGCCGGACCCATCAAGTGGACAAGTACGCGATTCAACGAAGGAGACCTCGCGCTCAGCATCGGGCCGTTCGACCCGAATGATCCGAGCTACTACCCACCGAATGCGCACGGGGAGTACAAGCCCGGCCGCGACGGCCAACCGTTCAGCAACGCCACCTTGGCGTGGCGTCTGAGCAAAACGACCGGCGCGACATTGGTCAGCGTCCGCACCAACGCCTATACGCCGAACATTACGTCCAATGGCGAGGCGGTCGGCACGTTGCATGGCGTCGCCTATGCCCTCACCCAAGGTTCGCAGGGCTATGGCTATCGCATGGACGACGGCGTCTTCGAAAATGGCGGCGGCAATAGCCTCGACGTCGTCATGGGCGTGGCGGGCTACGACCGAGACAAAGGCGAATCTGCCTTCGACATCGCGGCGGCCTACTTCCCGTACGAGCAAGGGTGGCAAGGCGCGTGGGTCGACTCCGGCGCGGGCGAACAGGGTCAAGCGACCATCACCCAAGGCCATCCCGACCTCATCGGCTCGACAGTCGCCAGTTGGCAAGAAAGCTCGCCCGGGTCCAACCTCTATGAATTTGGCAACGGTCGCGTCGAACTGCCGGATGTGGATTCCGCCACGGACGGCATGCTCTTCGTGGCTCCCGCCAGCGATTCGAACAACGCCACGAACATCGCCGCCGCAGCGCCGCGCGACGGCGGCTGGGACGTGACGATTCGTCAGGAGCAGGGAGATCAGCTCGGCAATTTCCCGATTAACGCGGTGACCGCCTCGCCCTATCAGTTCCTGTACGTTCCGTATACTGCGACCGATCTGATTGGCGGCTGGATTAGCGGCGCAGATGGCGCCGTGCTGCAAGGCGCCGGCACGACGCAGTTCGACGTGACGCGCACCGAAGCCGGCGAGTACGCGATCAGCGTGTTTGGCGAAGGCGACCAGAAATTGACCGGCGACGACGGCATGCTCATCCTGTCCGTCGCCTCGCACGACGCTACGTTCGCCGAAGGCAATGTCGCCGCGCGCACCATGCTGTCGTATCAATACGACAACCTGGACAGTGGTAGTTTCATCGTCCAGTCGCGGATCGACGCCGCTACGGAAGGCGGGACAAGCGTCTTCGGCGACTTGCTGGAGTTGACCGATACGGATTTCTATTTCGCCTGGGTCGATTTCGAAAACCCGCTTAACTTCGACGCGGCGCCCGGCCAGCTTGGCGATACGGACGGCGATCTGGACGTCGATATCACGGACCTGAACAACGTCCGCAATAACTTCAGCGGCGAGGGCCTGGGCGATACCGACGACGACAACGACGTCGATATCACCGACTTGAACAATGTCCGCAACAACTTTGGCGCGGGCCAGCCTGGGGGCAATGCCGTGCCCGAACCGGCGACCTGGGCGTTGGCCTTGGCCGGGATCGCCGCGGCCAGCGTCATTCGCCGCCGCAAGTAGTCGATTGCTCAACGAGTCGTAAACGCAACAAGCCCCTGGAAGCTCCTTCCAGGGGCTTTGTCATTGCCGTCCGTAGTCGCCCGTTTTCTGTGCCGCCTATCTGGCGCGACGACGTCCAACAAAATATGTTGCCAAGCCGCCGACCGCCAGCAAGGCCCAAGTGGCTGGTTCCGGCACGGCGTTGGCGCCCGGACCGACGCCGAAATTATTGCGGACGTTGTTCAGGTCCGTGATATCGACGTCGTTGTCGCCGTCGGTGTCGCCGAGCCCTGTGCCGCTGAAATTGTTGCGGACGTTGTTCAGATCGGTAATATCGACGTCCCGATCGTCATCCGTGTCGCCAAGCACAATGTTCGTGCTGTCGGAGGTAATCCGCACATTGTCGAAGGCAAGAATCTCATTGTAAAACGTGCTGTACGCTTCGAAACGGATGACCAGATTCGTGGCTCCCGCTGGGAGATCGAACGTGAAGTCTTCGAGAACATTGCCGAGCGCCTGCCCTTGATAGACCAGGGCTTTGGTGTCATCGCCGACGAAATTGGCGACTGTCACCGAAGGCAAAGGACCTTCCCCGTCAGGGTCGGCCAGAATGCGCAGAAAATCGTTGTTCTCGAAATCGATGTTGGTGCCGGCCATGGCGACGGTGATTTGAAGCCCGGTCTCGCCCGTCACGTCGATCGGGGCCAGCGTAAGCGAACGTGGAATATTGTCGCCGCCGGCGCCATAGGACGGTTCGTTGATGTCGGCCCCGGCAAAGAATCCGGTTCCCTCTTGCCCGGAAATGCGTCCGCCGAGCAGATCTGCGCCCGTGTCCACGACGACGAGCGCCGGGCGTTCCTGCAGGACGACGTCCGGAATATACGTGGTCAAGGCGATGTCGCCCGAGAGTTTCACAGGATCGGAAGCCAGGTGATCGCCGAGCACCGTCCAGTTGTCGATCGTGATGGGACCGATTTGTCCACCGCCCGGATTGAACGCGACCGAAACCTCGGAGGCGAAATCGGTGGTGTTGTCGAAGCTCACCCATTCGAAGTCATAGTTGCCGGTCTGCAGCGCCACGCTGCCAAAACTGTCTTGAAACGCGTGCAGGGCGTCGTCCACGATCACGTCGTCGGCGGCATTGAATTGACCGTTGCGGTCGACGTCGATGCGGAATCGTCCGCCGTCGTCGCCGCTGAGCGCGAAGGAATACGTCGCAGCGGCATCGACGGTGAGTTGCCCGAGGCCGCGGACCGCGAAGCCATCGCCGGGCGCTCCCGGCACGGCGCCATTGAAAGGCCAGTTCCCACCTGTCGGCGCGGCGAGGTCGGCCGTGGTGACGGTGCTGGTAGCGGTCGTACCGCCGAGTTGTCCGGCGATGAGTTGATCGACTTTGGCGAGCGAGTCCATCGTCGGCGCGACCGACGCGTTGAACGTGGCCACTACTTTTCCGCCCACGGCAATCGTCCGCCCGGGCGCGAAGAGCGATTGCGGATCAGTGGTCCATTGAATCGTACCGCTCTTGCCGCCAGCGGCCGGATGCGTAGGATCGGTGATCTTCACCTGCCCATTCGTCACGGGCACCTGAGCGCCAATGCTCGTGAGCCCCATGTCGTCCAGGCCCGACGAGTTCCAGGTAATCACCGGAACAGCGTACGCATTGAACTTCGTCGGCGGCGTCACGTCCGTGGGGCTCGCATGCAGGATCAAGCGGGCATTCGCGGCGGTGGGAAGCGGAAAGGCGTCGAGCGCAATTCCTTCGACAGTGTGGCCAGCTGCCACCAGGCGATCGCGCACAAAGAGATCAGCGGCCGTGGTGGGCGGCGGCGTCATGTAGGTGACTAAGTTCGTCGCGCGGCCTTGCGACGCCCAGTTCACGGTGGCATCAAAGACGTCGAGTGCATCGTCGGTCCATTGCGTGGTGTCGATGTCGTGCGTCCATAACAGCGATGCCCAACGGGCCGGCGCCTTATTGATCACGCCGACGTCGCCAACATTGAAGTTGTGCTCCCAATACGATGGTCCGCCGCCGGCGTCGAAGATGAAATCGGTGCCCCGGCCGCCGACGGTGTAGCGCACGCCATCGCCATCTGTGTTGAAGCCCTCCGCGTAGGGCAGTTGGGCGCGGGCGGATGTGACGGTCAACAGCCAGGCGACGCCCGCGACAGCAAATCGCGATAAGGCGCAGGAAGAAACGAGAAGCGAACGACGCGACATGACCAGCCTCCAAAGAAAAGTCCGCCAAGAGTCGTCGGCGCGCACCGCGATCCTTCGCGTCGGGCGGGCAAACGCCAGCCAAACGGGCGTGGTGAACTACCACGATATCGGGACGCCTAAGAAATCTCGGACGAGGGAAAAGCCGCGATGAACGTCAAACCGCACTCAATCAGCGCCCCACGAAGTGAAACAGGGCGCACTGCGAATCAACTCGAGTGAGTCGAGCGAGAATATATCGCGGGGTCCGGCGTGGAGCAAGGATTTTTTCGACGATTTTGCTAAATCGCTATGGGCATCGCGCAGTAAGTCGATGGCCGACCTTGGTCTTTGTCGTCTCGGCGCGCGAGCCAATCGCTCGGCGCCGTTGCCGTTCGATGGCTGCATCACGCCGCGGGTGCAGCGGCGGCCGCGGCCATGCGGCCCGCGAGCTCGCGATCCAGATCCAGCATTGCGGACGGATCGCTTTTCACCATATTGAACTTGGCGACGATCTCGCGCGCTGTGCGCTCTTCTTCCACTTGCTCGGTGATGAACCACTGCAACTCGACCAGCGCGGCGAACGCTTTTTCCTTGAACGCGAGTTCATAAAGCGTGTTGATCCGCTCGCTGACGTGAATTTCCTGTTCGAGCGCGGATTCAAACACTTCGACGACCGAGTTAAAATCACCGCGCGGCGCCGTGATTTGCTTGAGCATGACCTTCGAGTTCCGATCCTGCATGAACCGAAAAATCTTCATCCCGTGGCCGTACTCCTCCTGGCTCTGCACCTGGAGCCAGTGCGCGCAGCCGAGGAAGTTCTGCCGCTCACAGTAGGCGGACATGGCCAAGTAGTTGTACGAAGAACCCAGCTCCGTGTTGATCTGGTCGTTGAGCGCATCTTGCACGGTTTGGCTGAGCATGGCGGGAACCTTTCGCGTATTCGCAAGGAAATTTCGGTGTTCAGGACAAGTCGCAAGAACTCGCGCGACGTCCGGATTCTAGCCGACAAGCGGCGCGAGGGAAGGGCGACATGCCGAGGCTGTGCGAACAAGTCGCAAAAAACCTCCTGCCAGGAGAATGAGTCTCAATTCGTGGGCACTTTCCGCCTGCTCCGGCCGAGCTCTGTGACCTCGGCCAGAGCAGGCGTCGCCACTACTCCGCTTTCAACTGCTCAAAATAATCCATCATCCTGCCATACAGCCGCTGCGTTACGATCGGGTCAGGCGTCATGTGGGTCAGCCCGCGCAATGGCAGGAAATCAAACTCCTGGCCGGCGCGAAACAAGGCGTCGGTGAGCTTGACGCTGTGCTGAAAATAGACGTTGTCGTCGGCCGTTCCATGGACCAGGAGCAGTTTTCCGGAGAGTTTGTCGGCGTAGGTCAATACGTTGCTGACGCGATACGCCTCGGGGTTTTCGTCCGGCAGTCCAAGATAACGCTCCGTGTAGTGCGTATCGTAGTCGGCCCAATCGACAACAGGCGCCCCGGCGACGCCGACTTGAAAAACCTCCGGCCGTTGCAAGAGCGCCATCGCCGTGAAGTACCCGCCAAACGACCAGCCGTAGATGCCGACGCGCCTCAGGTCCATTTCGGGGTAGCGCGCCGCGAGCGCTTCGAGTCCGCGAACCTGATCGGCGAGCGGCAAGGTAATAAAATCGCCGCGAATGGCGCGCTCGTATATGCGTCCGCGGGCAGGCGTGCCGCGTCCGTCAATTGAGACGACGATGAAGCCGTGATCCGCAATCCATTGATCGAACACGTACTTCGCGGAATTCGCCACCACGGTCTGCGCATGCGGGCCGCCATAGACGCTGACAATCACCGGGTAACGAAGCGCTGCATCGAACTCTCTCGGGCGCACCACGGCTGCGTGCAACTCCGGATCCTGTCCGACGCGCGTCAGCTCGACGTTCGGCACAAACCCCGGTGATTCGGCGAGCTGTGCGAGTGAGCCGACGAACTCTCCGTCGCCTTTTTCCACATCAAATCTTCGTTCACCCTTTAGATTCGCCGAGACGCGCACGGCGAGGCCGCCGCGGTCCGACCAGATGCCGGCATGGTTTCCGGCGCCGTCCGTGATACGTTCCGCGCGCGGATGCTGAGCGTCGAGTGAGACGCGAAACAAGTGTTGCTCGGTCGGATTCTCGCCGCCCAAGACGATGGCTTCGCGACGTTCCTCTAGAACGGCGATGAGCTCGCGATAGTTCAACTCCAATCCCGTGAGCGGCCCCAGCAGATTGCCGTCGCGATTGCGCAGTTCAAGTTGCCACGCGCCGTTGCGTTCGGTGCTCCAGAGGAAATGCTTTCCTTGATCGATCCACCGCGGCAATCCGAGGTCGAGGTTCAGCCAGGCTTCATCTTTTTCACGTAGCAGCTCGTGCGTGGTTGACGATCCCTCGTCGACGGTCAGCACCAGCTCTTCGGTCTGCCGGCGATTCTGCACGACGATCGTCAGCGGCGCGCCTTCATCCCATGTCGCGGCCGCCAAATACGGATAGGCCTCGCGGTCCCATTCAATCCAACGCGTGTCGCCTCCGGACGCCGGAATAACTCCCAAGCGAACCGCCGCGTTCGCCATGCCAGGACGCGGATAGCGCCAAGGCTCCGGCGCCTTGCCGGGGTTTGCCGGGTCGGCAATAAACAGTTCTTCCACATTGGCGACGTCGGTTTCCTGATAGGCGATAAATTTGCCGTCCGGGGACCACCAGTAGCCGTGCATGCGGCTCATTTCTTCCTGCGCGACGAACTCGGCGAGCCCGTGCGTCAACGTCTCCGTCGCGCCGGTTGTCAGGCGACGCTCCGCGCCGCTGGCCACGTCGATCACGTAGAGGTCGCCATTTCGCACACATGTCACGGAGCGACCGTCCGGCGAAAACTGCGGATCAATCGGGTAGCCGCCTTCGCTCTTCAATTCTTTGGTCGCCCCGTTGGCTCGTTCAACGACATACAGGCGCCCGGACAGTGGTACGAGTACCAGCGCGCCGTCCTTCGAGAGATCGAACGAAGCGATGCCGCGCGCGGCGAGCCGCATCCGTTCGCGCCGCGCTTTTTCCTCCGCGGTCAGCGATTCGTCCGCGCCGCCGAGAAGCTGATCCGACGTGAGCAACACCCGCTCCGCGCCGGTGCGGGCGTCCCAGCTATACAGATCTCGCACGAAACTCCGCGGCCCTGAGCGCAGAAACAACACGGCGTCGTCCGTCGACGGCACGGCAATGGCCGCAGGCAGCCCATGCGTGAAGCGGTAGGTCTCGGCGTAACGCTTGAGGAAGTCGTCGTCCATCGTTGCTTCGTCCGCAAATAAGTTTGTGGGCGCGCCGCCAATAACGATGGCGCACATCGTGAAATAACTGACGAGGATTGAAGCGCGAATTCGATTCAGCGGAGCGAAACATCGCATAGAGTGGCTCATGATTTCAAGGCAGATTGCTTCGCCGCTAGTAGAACGCAACATCACTGGATCGGGCAAGTCAGAGCAATTGGCTTCGACGGGGCGAATCAGTGTTCGACTGTGGGAGGCGTCTCCGACGCCGATGCGAGCGGCGCGAGCTTGGTCAATCGGGCCTTTCGCGCGGAAATCGCCAAATCCATCGGCGTCGGAGACGCCTCCCACAGCCGACCAGAATAGCTTAGCAACCAGTGGCCCTGCATTTCGCTCTGAGCGACACGTTTGAGCTACGTCCCGCGCGTGAACCCGAACCATTCGATATGTTTGCGGGGGCAATAGCGGAGACCATGCTGAGCGCAATACGCTTCGAGCCAGTCGGCGCGAACGGCCAACTCTTCGACCGTCGTTCCTTGCGGCATCAGCAGCACACGGGAGCGGTCGATTTCGGGAATTTCCGTCAAATACGCCTCGACATCCTCGCAATCGGCCGGGGCGTCGATCACGAATTTGAGCTGGTAGGAGTGCTGGGCTATGAGTCGCCGGACGACATCCGGCGCGTGCCGATCGCGCTCATGGCGGACATGCCAGCGGGCGTCGCGCTCTTGGCTCGGAGTCGAGTTCGCCCGCTTGGGGCTGATCGACATCAGGTCGCAATCGACGGGCAAAAAGAGCGTGCCGGCGGTTTCGATGGTGATCTGCTTGCGGAGCGCGCGCAGCTCCGCGGTCAGCGGCGAGAGCTCGGCGTGCAACATCGGCTCCCCGCCTGTGATGACGACGTCTTCGACGTCACGCCATTCCGTGGCGCGGTCGAGGACCTCCGCGACGCTCTGCTCTTCCCCCTCCGGCGCCCAGGACGTGTAGGGCGTGTCACAGAACCAGCAGCGCAAATTGCAGCCGCTGGTGCGGATGAAGATGCTTTCGCGGCCAGTCAGCAAGCCCTCGCCTTGAATCGAAGCGTAGATTTCGGCGATGCGCATGATGAACGGCGGCCGTGCTCCGACTAGCGGGCCGACGCCGCGGTCGTATCGATGACCTCCCAGTGGCCATGCTCCTGGCTGGCGCGCCAGAGATCGCCAACGTCGCCGTTCAACAGTTCCGCGCGGAACATGCTGGCCAGCGGCTCCGGCGCGACGAGCGCCACGATGTCATCCTTGTGTTTGCGAGCGATTTTTTGCAACGCCGTCGCCACGCGCTGCCGCGCTTCGGTGACGGTCTCGCCGTTCGGCGGGCGCACGCATTCCGGCTGCTCCTGCCATTGCCGGTAAACCCTCGGCTGGCAGCGCCGGACTTCGTCGATCAACATGCCCTGCCACAAACCGTGGTTCAGGTTGCGCATGTTGTCCATTTCTTTCAACTTGGCCCCCAGCGCAGTCGCCAGGGCCTCGGCGGTTTGACGGGCCGCCGCGCATTCGCAGGTGTAAATGACCTTGATGCCCTGATGCTTCAATTCATCAATGGCGCGGGCAACCTCGTGATTGCCTTGCTCGTTCAGCGGGATATCGAGATCGCCCTGAATACGTCCCTGCGCGTCGTAATCCGTCGATCCCGGACGGACCAGAATGAACTGTGTCATGGCTGGCGCCAAATTACCTCCCAGTGGTGGTGAAAGCCGTGCGCGCCCGCTCTTCGAGCTGGCTCACGCTGACGGCATAGTCGGGCGTGCCAAAAATGGCCGACCCGACCACAAACAAATGCGCCCCCGCTTCGGCGCAACTCGCGATCGTCGACATGGCGATGCCGCCGTCGACTTCGAGCGATTGCTCGGGGCCGATGCGGTCGCTCAGGTATTTCAATTTCTCGATCGCCACGGCATTGAAGGCTTGGCCTCCAAACCCGGGCATCACGCTCATCACGAGCACGATGTCGCATAGCGGCAGATAAGGCTCGATCGCCTCGACCGGCGTATCCGGATTGAACGCCAATCCGGCAGCCGCCCCAAGGTCTTGTATCTGTTGCAAGATCGGCGCCGGATTCGGCGCAGCTTCGATATGAATGGTCAAACTGTCGGCGCCGGCGTCGCAGAACTGCGCCGCGTACCTGGCCGGCTCGGAGATCATCAAATGCACGTCCAGCGGCAGATCGGTGAGTTTACGAATCGCCTCCACCAGGGGCATTCCATAAGTGAGGTTGGGCACAAAATGACCATCCATCACGTCCAGGTGCAGGCCCCGCACGCCAGCGTCTTCCAATCGGCGCACGTCGCGCTCCAGATTGCCGAAATCGCACAGCAGCAGCGATGGCAGCACGACCGGCGCAGCGCCGCGCAATTGAACGACCGATTGACGGGAGGGCATAAAGCGAGTGCCGGAATCCTGGCCGGTGGACGCAATAATGCTCCACGCGCGGTTCGCCGGTTGGGTGAGAAGTTCGAGTCGAATTCAAACGGCTTTACGTCGACCGTTTGCCATCTAAGATGCCGCTATCCTACCGGGCGCGACACGTGACCAACTCGCACGACCGAATCGACACTTCACTTGCGGCAGCGGTAGACTTGCCGTCAAGGACAGGGTGTATTGTATCACCCACCGAAAAATCCGCCAGCGCAGAGCGAGTAATAATCAAGCGTCGCTGTATGAGCGTTCCTGATACCCAGAATTTCGGCGAAAAATGAGCATCCTAACTACTTCACGTCCAGATCCTGCGCCCTGGGCAGATCCTCCAGGCTCGCCAAACCCGCCAATTTCAGAAAGCGCCCGGTGACGGCGTATTTGGCATTGCGGCCAGCCCCCCGTTCAACGCGAAGTAGCTGGCGCCGCACGAGTTGCGCCAACAATCCGCCGCTGGGACGCCCGCGCAGGCGGCTCACCGCCTCGCCATTGAGTGGACCTTTGTAGGCCACGATGGATAGTACTTCGACGGCCGCGGTGGAAAGCCGCTTCTCGCGGTTTTGCCCCCGCACTGCCGCTCGTGTCGCCTCGAAAGCGGGGAGCAGCTCCAGCCGATAGCCCGCGGCGTCGGATGCAATGTGAAAAGGGCAGCCATTCGACGCATATTCGTCGTTCAATTCGGCCACGAAGGTTTCGATCTCCGCCGCCCTCACACCGCGCATCAGACCGGCGACACGCACCGCGCTGAGGGGAGTGCCGTCTGGGTTGCCGACAAACAGCATCGCCTCCAAAATACTGCGCGGTGTCACTTCGCACGCGTCGTCGTCGTCGGCGGCAGCGCCGGTTGGCGTTTCCGTCAAGGGAACGCTATCAGCCTGGGAAGCAACTGCCGACGGATCGCTTTGCGCTTCATACGGCTCGTCGCCGCGGCCCAGCAATTCCGCAAAGGCGGTGCTGAGATTGTCGAGCGTCATCCCTTGGTCGTCGGGCACGTCACGGAACCCAGCCAGATCGAGCGGAGAGCCGGTCTCGTTCACGTGCGGCGGTTGGTGTTCGTCAGCGGACATCGGAATACTCGCAGCAGAATTGCCACCGCACGTTATCATGCGGCGTAGCGCACGAGAATAGGAGGCGAGAAGCAATCATTGCATAAGGGTGGAAACTCGTCGCCGTTCCATTAGACTGGAAGCTCACGGGAATCGCAGCCAACTTCGCGCGGCTTGGGGGGGACGACGATGGACGAACAACCAGAGCAACAGGTCGATGAAACGCCGGCCGCGCCGGGCGAAGCGGCGGCGCCGGTGGGCATCACGAAAGAGGAATTGAAGTCGGCCTACAACGCCTTCAAGAAACGCTGGAAACTGACGGCCCTCGATCAGGAATCTCGCCTCGGGCGCAACCCGTTGACCTCCGGCCAAAAGTCGTCGATCGCCGGCATCCGGCCGCCGAATCAGTTCCCACAGGAAGTTTGGGACGAGCTGACCAAGCAGGGCCGCATCAAGTACACCGGCTCCGGGTTCTACGCGATGCCGTAGGATTTTCAGTCGCCACCATAGTCTCCTTTCGCTCCGCGAAAGGTCCGGACATTTCGCGGAGCGAAAGGAGACTATGGCCAACTATGCCGCTCAACTCGGCTCCGCCCAGACGCGCACTTCCCCGTCGTCGTCGACTTCGACGTGAATAAGGCTAGGCCGGCAGCAGACCGGGCAGTCTTCGATGTACTCCTGCTCCTCGCCCGCCGAGAGGTCGATCGGCACGACGATTTCCTCGCCGCAGGCGTCGCAGATATACGTGGCGTCGTCTTGCATCGCTTCGTCGAATTCAAGTCTCAGGGCGAAAATGTACGGCCAGCCACACGGTCGGCTGGTCCGGCGACGTCCATTCCACGCGGTGCCGGCGCCGCGCTGGGATGTGCAGATTGTCGCCGGGGCGCAGCTCGATTTCTTGGTCTTCAAAACGCAGTCGCGCCGCTCCTTGGAGCAGCACGACCCATTCGTCTTCGTCTTGGTTGTACCAAAAACCCTCGGGCGAGACGTGCCCTCGCGAGACGATGCGCTCGATGCGAACGCCGTCGCCGCGTGCGAGCACTTCTACCAACTCGGCAGGCAACGTATCCGGAACGTCGTCGAAAAGGTTACTCATCGGATTCGCCGACGAACTCAAAACGCGGCTTCGTTTCGCCGTTCACGACGACTTGTTCCAGGAACATCGCTTTGGGCCGCACCCACAGTCCGCGATCACCGTAGTCTTGGCGATAGACGACGAGTTCTTCCTCGGTCTCACTGTGCCGAGCAACGCCGAACACAATGTACTCGTTTCCTTTGTAGTGACGATAGCGACCGAGTTGCATGGGTATGCGCAGTGTCAGTGCAAGTGCGTTCTTAGTTTTCCACGAACCCAGGCGCGCGACGCCCGGGGCCGGGGCGATCGGTCAACGAATCGCCCAGATCGTTCCGCGCCAGTTCTGCATAGGCCTGCAGTTTTTCGACGACGTCCGGGTATTGCGCGGCAACGTTGCGGGTTTCGGCCACGTCGTCCACCAATTGATAGAGTTCCGGCTCGTCAATCGTGCGCAACTCGTATCGGGAAGGCGTACCGTCCCGTCCGCCTTGTCGGCCGGCTAATGCGATGTACGTGTGCGGAAAGTACAGTTTCCAATTGCCGCTCGAAACTGCCTGAAGCTCATTGTCGCGGTAGTAAAAGTACAGCGCCTCGTGCGGCGACTTCGCGTCTTTCGGTCCCGCCAGCAGCGGCCAGATATCGAGCCCATCGATTTTCGCCTTGGGCAATTCCGCGCCGGCAAGCTTGGCGACGGTCGGCAGGATGTCGATGGTCATCGCCGGTTCCGCGCAGACGCGTCCGGCGGGAATCTGCTTCGGCCACCGCGCCAAGAGCGGGACGCGGACGCCGCCCTCCCAGACGGTGCCTTTGCCTTCACGGAGTCCGCCGCTGGAGCCGGCATGATCGCCGTAACTGAGCCAGGGGCCGTTGTCGGAGGAAAACAGCACCAGCGTGCGCTCATCGAGCCCATTGCGTCGCAACGCCGCGAGGATCTCGCCGACCGACCAATCGATCTCTTCCATCACGTCGCCGAACGTGCCAACGCCCGACTTGCCTTGATAGCGATCGCTGACGTACAGCGGCACATGCACCATGCTGTGCGGGACATACAAGAAAAACGGGCGCTCGCGATTTCGATCGATGAAGCTCGTCGCGTGTTCGGTGTACCAGGTGGTGAGTTGCCGCTGGTACTTCGCCGTGACCGCCGGAATCTTGATGCGCTCGCCATCCCAGAGCGGCAAATCGGGATAGCCGATCTCCTTGTCGGGATTGGCCGCCTTCTCTGCTAAGAAGTCGGGATGGTATGGCCACATATCATTGGAATACGGCAAGCCGAAGTATTCATCGAAACCGTGCCGCGTCGGCAAGAACTGGGGCTGATGCCCGAGATGCCATTTGCCGTAGATGGCCGTAGCATAGCCGCGGGACTTAAGAACCTCGGCCAGCGTCGTCTCGCCGTCATGAATCCCAAATCGCGTCCACGGATTGAGCGCCCCATGGAAGCCGACCCGATTTGAATAACAGCCAGTCAACAGCGCGGCGCGCGATGCGGAGCAGACAGGCTGCGCCGTATAGAAACGCGTCAAGCGGGCGCCCTCGGCGGCCATGCGATCGAGATGCGGCGTGCGGTAGTCTTTCGCGCCATAGCAGCCCAAGTCGCCATAGCCGAGGTCGTCGATGTAGATCAGCACAACATTCGGCGTGGGCGCCGCCGTTGCGGCAGCGTGGCCGTACGTGGCAAGGCTCAACAAAGCAATCACTGCCCACATTGGGTGGCTGCCACGCGTGTTTGACATGAATGGGCTCCGCCTTCGTGTCCTGGATTCGATGTCGCCCAGCATACGCGAACCGGGCGGGCCGACCAAGCCGCACGATTTCCATGGCGCCGCAAACGACCAGTCAAATTGCGCAGCGATCTATTCGCATCCGCCGGAGTTTTCAGCGATAATGGACGGCAGCGAGCAGGAGCAAACAGGCACAGAGCACAGGGCAATCGTGATGAGATTTCAGGCGGCGGCGGCGGTGTTGGTCGGCCTTTGGGCAAGTGCGGCGGGGGCGCAACAAAAATCCCTGGTGATCGGCATCGACGGACTGCGGGCCGACGCGTTCGATCTGGCCAATACGCCCTTCATGGATAGCCTGATCGACGGCACGTTCGGCGCGTTTCACGGTGCGTACAGCAATCAAGCTCAGTCCGAAGACATCACCGTTTCCGGGCCGAATCACTCGAGCATGCTCACCGGCGTCCATCGCGATCGGCATGGCGTGACGGACAACTCCTACTCGGGAATCAACTTCAATCGCTTCCCGGACTATTTCACGCGGATCGAGAACGCGCATCCGGAATGGAACACGGTCCGCCTGATGACCTGGACCGACGGGCACAACGCCATGCCCACCGGCGCGGACTACGCCATCAACAGCAGCGACGCGGGAATCACCGCGCAGCTCGCGCAATTGCTCGCGGGCAATCACCCGTCGATCAGCGCCGATCCCGACGCGATTTACTTGTTTCTCGATGACGTCGATCATGCTGGCCACAGCGTCGGCTTCTGTGGCGTGCGCGCCGATTGCCCGGCGTATTTTCAGGAGATCGAACAAGTCGATGGACAAGTCGGCCAGTTAATGAACGCGCTCGCCGCGCGGCCGAATTTCGACGTGGAGGATTGGCAGATCGTCATCACTTCCGATCATGGCGGTAACCCCGACGGCGGTCACGGCGGCGGTACGCCGGAGAAGCGGACGATTCCGTTTCTGGTGAGCGGCCGCAATGTGGCGCCCGGGACGCCTTTTCCGGCGCCGCGCAATGTCGATGTGGCCAAGACCGTGCTCACGCATCTGGGCGTGGCGATCTCGAGCGATCTTGATGGACATGCCATTGGCGTTTCACCGACCGCGCCGCCCGCGGTCACGCTCGGCGCGAACCTGGTCTTCAATGGCGACGCCGAATTTGATCGCGCGATGGCCGTGCCGGGGCCGGATCAATATGCCAGCGGTTGGGTCGATCCCGACGTGGGCGGGATGACGGTGTTTCGCGGCAATCTTGCCAGCAATGTTTTCTCCGGCGGGCAGATCGGCGCGAGCGCGATGCGGCAGACGATCGACCTGGCGGCCGCGGCAACTCAAGTGGATGCCGGCGGACTGCACTATATGTTGTCCAGCGATCTGGGCGGCGTCGGTTCGGAAGCCGACAACATTGGCCTAACCGCCACGTTCATCGGCGCGAGCGGCGCCGTGCTCGGCGTCGATCAACTCGCGCCGGTGTCGGCGGCGGAACGCGGCAACGTAACGAAAACAATCGCGCGGCAATCGAGCTTCGGCGTGCCCGTCGGTACGCGAAGCGTGCAGTTGGAGTTGTCGGCTTCGCGCGTCGCCGGTTCGACCAGCGATGGCTTCGCGGACAATGTCTCGTTGGTCTTGGAAGATGGGGCATTGCCGTTTCCGTCGCGGCCGCAGTTACAGTCAGGGTTGGTCAATTATTTGCAATTTGAGAACGACTACCGCGATAGCTCGGGCAATGACAACAACGCCGCGGTCGGCGCCGGTGCGCCGCAATTCATCGGCGGGCGATTCGGCCGCGGCGTGGCGATCGACGGCGTCGGCGAGCATCTCACGCTCGGCGCGCCGGACGATCTGCAATTCGGCGAAGACGCGGATTTCACCGTGGCCTTCTGGCTGCGCAGCACCGGCAATCAAACGGGCGATCCGGCCATCATCAGCAACAAGAATTGGGATGCCGGCCTGAATCCGGGCTGGGTGATCGCCTACGAAAACAATGGCAATGACATTCAAGTCAACGTCGGCGACGGCACGCTGCGGTCCGATATCGACGACTTGGAAACGACGTCGGGCCTCTGGGAGTTCGTCGCCGTAACGTTCGATCGCGACGGCGCGATGACACTGTTCACCGACGCCGACAACGACGGCATCTTGAACAGCCTCGGCATCACCGGCGGGCAGTCCTCGCTCGCGGCGCTCGGCAATCTCGATACGCCGTTCGGCCTCGCGGTCAATATCGGCAGCGACGGCACCGGCGCCTATGCCAGCAACTTGCGGGCGGATCTCGACGACCTCGGCATCTGGCGCCGCGCCCTGAGCCGCATCGAAATCGAAATGCTCTGGAATCACGGACAAGGCGCCGAGTTGGCGACGCTGATCAGTGAGAGCCTCGTGCCGGGCGATGTGGATGGCAATGGCATCGTCGATCGCGACGACTACCTGATCTGGAACCACCACGTCGGCTACAACAACGGAGTCGGCAAAGGAACCCTCGCCACGCTGGCCCTCGGCGACGTCGATCAAGACGGCGACGTCGATTTGAATGATTTTTCGCTGATCGCCACGAATGTCTCGAACGGCGTGGCGCTGCCGGAACCGGGTGCGCTGGCGCTCGTTGGCTGTGGCGGGGCGGCATTGCTACTGTTGCGACGACATCGCCGCAAGTAGTTCGAATTTCCCCCGACAAGAAAGTCCCGGGAATCTCACTTGCAGCGTTACGACGTCTGTAGTAAATTGCCGCTTACGACGACTGTCGTAAGGAGGCCCCAGTGGCTCGAAACGGTACGAATCCGACTCCCGCCGTGCGGTTGACTCCCGCCGAGATGGAGCTGCTGCAGATACTTTGGGAGCGCGGCGCCGCAAGCCTGTCGGACGTGCATGGCGCGCTCGAACGGCCGCTCGGCTACACCACGGTGCAGACTCGGCTGAACCGGATGCAGGCCAAGGGCGTGGTCGAGCGCGGCGATGAACGCCCGGCGCTTTATCGTGCGTTGGTCGCGCCGCGCGACGTCGCGGCCGGAGACCTCAAGCTGTTGATGAAAAACGTCAGCGGGGGGAGCGTTGTCCCCTTGGTCGCACAGTTGGTCCAGGACCGACGGCTTTCCGCGGCCGAGATCGCGGAATTGAAATCGCTCATCGCCGCCGCTGAACGACGTTTGCATTAAACGACTCGTCCACCGCGAGGATTCGCCAGCATGTTCCCCGGCACTTCCGAATGGCTGCCAGCGATGGTTCGAGGCACGTTATTGCTCTCCACGGCGGCCTGCATCGTCGGCGCGCTGATTTGGGCGCTCCGCATTCGCGCCGCGAATTTGCGTTGGCGAACCTGGTTCGCCGTCCTCATTTGCGGACTTGGCTTTGTTCCTCTGACAGTGCGATTGCCGTGGCACAAGGCCAGTGTTCCGGCCGTACCGTCAACGGATCGTGTGGCCGAGATCGCGCCGCCGCGCACCGTTGAACTCAACAACTTGCTGGAGGAACAGGAGTCGCCGATCACAGATTTAGAGGACGTCACGGCGTTTGAGCCAGTCGAGGAGCCTGAGGTTCCTGCCGCGAAAGCGACCTCGCCTCTTCCTCCAATAGCAGAAACCGCACTGAACGAGCCCAAGGTTGCTTCAAGTTGGCCTCGCGCTCTGCTCGGCGTGTGGCTAGTGGGCATGATCGCCATCTTCGGCCGTGGTGTTTGGCGCTACGCGCGATTTCTGCGCTCGCTACGAAACTGCGTAGTAGCGCCACCGGAATGGGCCGGCGACTGGCGCAAACTTCTTGACGAAGCGCGCGTACGGCGCGACGTGCCATTGCTGGTTGGCCAACACTATGGCCCGGCGCTGTGCCGACTGCCGCGCGGGTACGCCCTCGTCGTGCCTCCGGCGATGTGGGAACGCACGCCAGCGGACGCGCGGGACGTGATCCTGCGGCATGAACTAGCGCACTATCTGCGCAACGACCTGACCTGGTCGCTGATCGCCCGCTGGCTGGCCGCGCCGCACTGGTTCAATCCGCTGGCACACCTCGCGGTGCGCCGCTTGGATGAAGCCAGCGAGTGGGCCTGCGACGACGCGGCCACCGGCGGCCAGGCCGATCGGCAATTGCTGCTCTCGAAAACCTTGCTCGAACTCTCCGAATCCAACGGCGCACCGGGCGCGATGCAAGCCGCCGTGAGCGGAAACGTGCTGGCCCTGCGCATTCGACGTCTACTTGAACCGACCTTGCTGAAGGAGCGAACCATGAAACGCGTGTTGGTCGCTACGGCCTCGCTGCTTTGCCTAATCGCCGCTGGCTTTCGGTTTGAGCTGGTAGCGCAGGAGACTAAGCCGCCTGTGAAAGCCGCGCCGACGTCGGAAGTTGCGACTCCGAGTTCCGAAGCGACGCCGGCTTATGTCATTGAGCCGCCGGATGTGTTGTTGATCGACTCTGTCAAGCTCGTGCCCAAGTCGCCACACAAATTGGAACCTTCGGACACCTTGTTTATCCAGGGTTCCGGGCTGTTGCCCGAATCGCCGCTCGCAGGGCAATTTGCGCTGGAACCCGGCGGGCGCGTGAGCCTCGGCGCCGAGTATGGCGCCCTCTTGCTGAATGGTCTGACGCTGGAAGAAGCGCAACAAGCGATCGTCGAACATCTACAGAAGACGGTGGGCATTCGCAGCCCGGAGATCGGCGTACGCCTAGTCTCCTCCGCTGGTGGCCCCATGATCCGCGGGGAACATCTCGTTGCGCCGGATGGCACGGTCAATTTGGGCACCTATGGTTCGGTCTTTGTAGCGGGCATGACCGTGCCCAAGGTGCGCGAAGCGATCGAAGCACACCTTGCGAAGCAAGCCGATCAGGTCGCGATTTCGGTCGATGTACTCAAATACAATAGCAAGTTCTGCTATATCATCCTGGAAGATGACGCATCCGGCGACCAGGTCGTCAAGCTGCCAATGATCGGCAACGAAGCCGTGCTGGACGCTTTCGCCTTGGCCACGGAGAACACGGACGTGCGAATTGGCCCGCGCACCGAGGTTTGGATTGCCCGCGCCGGAAACAACGGCTCGGACCAAATCCTGCGCGTGGAACTGCGCAAGATCATGCGCGGAGATGCTTCCGCCACAAACTTCCGACTCAAGCCCAACGACCGGATGGTGATCTCGCAGCCGCTCAAGAAATGATTCTCAGTAATGGGCGACCTCCCATGACTCGTGCCTACGCCATGCTCAACCAGGCGCTTTCAGCGACAAGTCAACTCTGGCATTCCCCGCCCTGGCAGGCCGGGTTTTATGCCGAGGTGCGGGGGCATTCTCTGCGCGACCGCATTGGGCGGTTGCTGGAACCCACTTCTCCGAAGGAGCGGAAAATGAAACGTGGATTGTTGACGCTGGCGCTCGCGTGTTGCCTGGCGACTGGGCTGTTGCGGTTCGAGCTGGTGGCGCAAGAGCCGTCTTCGACGCCGTCGAGCACGGTCAAGAAGCCCCCGGCCGTCTCGCGGGAGTTGTTGCGCTACGACGGCAAGTCGTTCGATGAATGGCGCGGCCTGCTGCAAACCGAGCTTAGCCCCGAGCGGCGGCAAGTGGCCGTCGAGGCGATCGCCGATCTGGGCCGGCAGGGCTACGATCGCGAAGCCGCGGAAGCGCTCGTCCAGATGCTCAAAGCGCACGCGGACGACCTCGGTGCCAGCAAGGCGAAGAATGCCTTGTTCAACAGCATTAGCGCCGGCATCAGACGGCTGGATTCCGAAATGACTGTGGCATTGCTGGCCGAGGTGATCCGACAGGGCGAAGAAAAGGAACAGGAAGCGGCCATTAGCATTTGCCATGGAATGGGTACTCGGGCGAAGGCTGCCGGACCGGCGCTCCTGGACGCCGCCTCAGATACGAATCGCTCGACCATTGTGCGGTACCGGGCCCTGTTTTGCGCCACGGACGTCGATCGCGACGCCGAACGGCTGCCGGCAGTGTTTCAAGAGTCACTCGATCCCGCCAAGTCATCGCTCGAACTGCGCGGCCACACGCTCGACATCGTCTGGGCGCGTATCAACGCAGTCGATGCGGGGGACTTGCCGGCGAAGCTGTTCCCGTTGGTGGTTCCTTGCCTGGACGACCAAGACGAAAACATTCGCGAATCGGCGATCAACATCCTGGCTGCGTCCGGGCAGCACATCGCGGGAGTGCTGCCCGAGTTGATGGAGCCGCTTCACCGGCTCGATCCGGAAATCGCAGCCATGAAGAATGAAACCGAATCCGACCGCGCTGCACGAGCGGAGCAACGGGCGGCATCGCGCCCACTGTACGACGATCGCTATCAAATCCTCGTCGAACACGCGGGCTTGCATTCTTCGGCGCCCTTGCGCGATTGTTTTGCAACGTTGAAGTCGGTGGAGCGACCATTCGTGCTGGAGGTGCTGGGCAGCGTCATCGAATACAAGCACGATCGCAGCGAGCTGCGCGACCTTGACAGCTTTTTCGCGGGCCTCGCTGAGGACGAAAACAGCGGTGTCGCCACTGCATCGAGCACTTATCGAAAAAAGGTCACTGAGCGACTCGTAGAAATCGGCACGAATGGCGAACGGGACGTGTTCGAGAAGCTCAAGGCAGCGAAACAACAACGCGAGCGTGATTCCGCGCGGCGCACGCGGTAGGATGGGTGCGCTTCGGCGGAAACCCCTGGTCGGTGAGCTTCAAGGCCGCGTTGACGACGCTCGACGAACTCCTGCCGCTTTTACACGCGGTCTCGACTGACGCCTGGTATGAAACCTTGCTGACCAGCGTCTGACAGCACGTTGTTGGCAACCGGCCCAATCGTTTCGAACCAAAACGGATCGAACGCCGACCAAAACCGTTCGAACTTTTCCAACCCCACGCCAAATCGAAAAACTCCGCCTGGCGGCGTGAGTTGCGCGGGCTAAGTGCCATTCGTGCGTGACCTACGACACTACATCTCCGTCCAACCCAAGTACGCAAAAAAGTTCATCAACCAAGGATGCGTCCAAGGATTCCACGTCGGGTAGCTCACCGAGATCGCCGAGAGCGCGAGGAGCGTTCCGGCCATCGCGCGACGCCAGCGCGCGTCGGCGCACCAATCTGCCGCCGGCAAGAGGCCGATCAGCCATAGCGGGGCTAACCAGAACACCCAGCGGAAACCGCTCGTTGAGCCGCCGTAGTTGCGGTCTTTCAACGGGAGCGAGAGGAAGAAGGCGATGCAGATGATCGACAGCGCTGCGATGAACGCGACGAGCCATTTTTTGCCGCCGTAGTCCTCGCGCGCCAAGAGCACGAGGCCTGGAATCGTCAGCAACCAGATCGGCGTCAACGAAAAAATGCCGTGATGGCCGACGAGAGCGTTCAACGCGTAGATCTTCGGATCATCTTCGCCCTGGTCAATTTTGCTGCGAGATTCGCGCTGCGACCAGTAACTCTCACGCACCCGCCCCTCGCGCGTGTATTCGTAGTCGTACCAGTTGTTGTCCGCAGCCCGCTGGCCGTAGGGGATGATCAACGTGCCATGGGCCGCATAATTCGTGCCGAAATACGCGACCGCCACGAGTAGCGCGGCGGGCGTGGCGGCGACGAGTGTTTCGCGCGGCCAGCGGATCAGAAAGGCCAAGCCGAGCAAGCCAAGAAACGCCGCCGCCGGCAATTCGTTGGCAGCCGTGAAGGCGGCGAACAAGCCGACCAGCGCGAAGCGCCACCATTCGCGACGCTCGTCGTACCAAATCGGAAAACACGCCGCGAGGCAGCATATCGCGCTCGCAGCCGCGATCAGGTGATTGTTGATCACCACCGTGAACGTCGTCAGCAACGTGCCGAACGCGGCGCTCGCCACCATGAAGATGCGGCCGAAATCGGTCGTGCCGAATCGCTCGGCCGCGCAGGCCAGGCACACCAGCATCGTCGCGAATGCGAGGCCGTTGATGGTGATCACCATGAACCGGCCGATTTCATACGGATGCGTGCCGAGCGTTTTCCCAGTGAGCTTGTGAATCAGCCAGTATTCGCCTGCCATCATGGTGGAAAAAAGCGGCGGCTTGCTGGAATACAGCTTGCCCTGATCGGCCGGGTACGCCGCGCGGCCCTGTTCGTCATGCTTGACCATGTCGATGGTGTCCCAGGTCGGTTCCTGGATCACCTCGTCGATCGCGTAGGTGCCATGCTCCACGAGCGCGCGGACCGTACACCAGCGACTGCGATCGTTGGCGCTCAGGAAAGGGCGCTGCATCCGCCGTTTGTCCTGCACTACTGCGGCATATTCCGCCAATGCGGCCGTGAGCGCATCGCCGGTCAATCCATCGGCTTCCAACGCCTTTTTCTTGTCGGCGACAGTGCGATCGATGACGTTTTTTTCCAGCCGCACAAAATCGACAGAGTTGACCGCCAGGATCCGCCCCGCGGCGTTGCCGAGCGCGATGGCAATCAGCAGGCCGTAAATCGCGCGGCGCAGCGTCGCGCGCGAGTCGTCCCTATCCGTGGCTGCCGTCATGCTGGGCGTCTCGCGCGTCGAAGGCGCCGAGCGTCCGCTCGGCGATGGAATACGTATCGGCGTCGCGCCCATGATAAGCCGTGATCAACTCCGCCAACAGGCCGATGGACAGCATCTGCCCGCCGATCAACAGCGCGCCCAGGGCGTAGTACATTAGCGGCCGATCGTGCAGATGCACGTCGTCCATCGGCGTGAGCCGGGAGATCACCCACAGCGCCGCCAGATACCCCAGCGCCGCGAGCCCGAAGGCGAGCGAGCCCAGTGCCAAAGTTCCCAGCACGTGCTGCGGGCGCTGTCCGTAGCCCGTGAGGAACTTAACGGTCAGCAAATCGAGGAAGCCTTTGACGATCCGGCTGACGCCGTACTTGCTGTGGCCGAATTGGCGCGGACGGTGATTGATCGCGATCTCGCCCACGCGAAACCCGCGGGCATGGGCCAGCACCGGCACGAAGCGATGCAACTCGCCATACAGCCGGATTTCGCCCAGCACTTCGCGGCGATAGCACTTCATCCCGCAGTTGTGGTCGTGCAAACGGACGCCGGTCAGCCAGCCGACCAGCCAATTGAACACCCGCGAAGGCCCGACCTTGTGCCAGGGATCGTGCCGGATTTTTTTCCAGCCGCTGACGACGTCGAAGCCCTTGTCCAACTCGTCCAGAAAGCGGGGAAGCTCGCGCGGATCGTCCTGCAGGTCGGCGTCGAGGGTCGCGACAATGTCGCCATTGGCGGACTCGAAGCCCGCGGCCAGCGCGGCCGCTTTGCCGAAATTCCGCCGAAAGCGAATGCCGCGCACGCGTGTATCGGCCCGGGCGAGGCGAGAAATTTCCCCCCAGGAACCGTCGGTCGAGCCATCGTCGATGAACACGATTTCCAGGTCGAACTTGCGATCCGCCGCCACGGCCACGAGTTGCGCATGCAATTCGGCCAGGCTTTCGGACTCGTTGAAGACCGGAATCACCGCGGAGAGC
>JAWXBP010000292.1 GCA_034440135.1 Planctomycetia bacterium | reverse complement strand
CTGCGCGAGGAACTGCCGCCGTTGCCAGCGGAGAGTCGCTCGGCGCGTTGCGCCGCTCCGCCTCCGCCTCCGCCAGCCGCCAGCCGCCACGCTGCGCGCGAAGTTCCGACGACAAGAATGGGAACCCTCGCAGCACGCGACGACGTGGCGAGAGACCGACGTGGCAACTCCCGACGACGACCAAGCGCATCGCGCCGCCGTCGCCGCGTTCGTGACCAACCGCCGCTCGAAGCGACTGGCAGTGATTGGCGTCGCCCTGGCGATCCTGTTCTGCTGGTTCGGTCTGCCGGCCATCCGCAATGCGGCAACGCCAAGTTCCGCTGCGCCGACGACTACGACGGTAGCCACAACATCACGCGGCGAGCTTCGGCAAGTCTCGCATCGCACCAGCGCGCCGGCCAAGCGGATCGAAGACATCCAACTCGGCGACCGCGTGGCGGGGCCGCAGTTCGACGCAGACAGCAAGCCAAGTATTGAAACGGGCGAGTTGTTGCCGCCATTGAGTGCGGAGGAACTCGAGCTGTTGGAGGAATTGCAATTGCTGGTGCCGGACGAGCCAGTCTGGTATGAGGTCCCGCCGAGTGCTTCGGCTCCGCACGGGTTTTCGTTCCTCGTCGAAGCAAATGCAATCACGGAAGTCAAGAGCTCAACGGCGGAAGCACGCACGCACTTGGTCGGCCAACGCGATGTCGTCGGCGACGTGGACGCCACGGACGTGTCGCCATGGACGTGGCGCACCGTGAGTATGGAATTGACCAAGGCGGACGGCAGTCTTGCGCGGTTAAACGTCGCGCGGCCGTTGTGGTGGATCGAGGCGACCGGCGCGCGGCCTGGCGCGACGCTTGACATCGCCATGCACGAGGTCGGCCTGGAGGGTCAAGCAAAAGTACTCGATGTCGGCATGCTCGACGTCGATGATGATCTGGGCGACCCGAACGCCTGCGTGGTGATCGCCACGATCGAGCACCACAACGCGATCGTCTGGGACCTGCGTTTCGAGGACGAACGCGGGCCGCCGCTCGGGGTCACGGCCAATCACCCGATCTATTCGCTCGACCGCGAAGATTGGGTTCCGGCTGGCGAACTGCGCATCGGCGAGACCGTCGCCACGAATGACGGTTCAACCAAGCTCGCCGAGAAAACCGAACGCCCAGGCCGCCACTCCGTTCACAACCTCGAAGTCCACCGCTCACACGCCTACCACGTTTCCCAGTTCGGCGTGTTGGCGCATAATACGGGGGCTGGGTGCGATCCGATCGCGAAGGCAGTTTCTGCGTTGGGAGTGGCAAAGAGTACCGCACGAACTCACTTACGGACGGCGCTTGGCCAAGGCCTTGGTGCGGCTCATCACATTATTCCGTGGCAGCATCGAACTCATGATTTGATTCAGGCTGCGGCAAGAGGCGGGTTCAATATCAATGGACGATTGAATGGCATTCGACTTTCCTCGGCATTTCATTTTCGTTCGCACGCCCGCTACAATGCGGCAATTGGTCGAAAGCTCGATGCGTTGTGGACCAATAATCCCGGACTTACTAGCGCGCAGTATGCCAACCTCTTGATGGGATACGTGAATCAACTTCACAGCGGCCTCTCAAGATTGAGTAAGCCGCTTCAATAAAGGAACGTCGCATGGACCTGAAATGGCATTCCATTTCGCCTAAGTCTCCGCACTATCATATTGCGACCGCGCATGCAGACATCGGCGGGCTTCTTATCGCATTCGATTCGATGTGGAAGCAGTTCATCTCAGAAGTGTTGCCGCATGAGCGATCAAGTATTTGGGACCATATTCGATGTGATATGTGGATAGACGAAGGGAGCGTGGCGGTGACTGTCGCTGATTGCGCGCGGCCGATGCGGCGAACTGCCGGCGGCGTAAAAATACTCATGCCGATGATTCGTGAGAAGGTCGACGAGCTCACGGAGAATCTCGACGACGACGCCTTTGAAGTGTGGCTCACAGACAAGATGGAATTTGTCGCCTCGCAAATGATCGCCAGCCTCGAGCGCTGCAGGCGTGAAATCCCGTGGGAGTTGGTGACTGCGCCGGGACCTTTGCACGTGTCTTTTTTTGCTCCCGAGGACAACGATCCGTTCGCAGAGCACGAAATCGAACGGCCAATTTAGACTTAGCATATGTTGTTGGCACGACTGTCTCTCCGATCCGCACAATGCCCTGGATGTGATCGGCATGTTGCCGATTCCGATCGTGGGCGAGGTGGCGGATGCCATCAACGTCGGGCTGTATCTCTACGAAGGGGACTACAAGAACGCCGCGTTGAGCGCCATCAGCTTGGTTCCGGTCGTCGGCGATGTGATTGGCAAGGGGGCGAAGATCGCGGTCAAGGCCGCCAAGGCGGTCGATGCGGCGGCGACGGCTGGCAAGATCTCGGCCGGCGCCGCGCGGGCCGCCAACGCCGTCGGCGACACGCTTCGCGCCGGCAAGGGGATGGCTCGACGGCCAATTGTTGGAGGTCGAGTATCAACTGTAACCAGTGGCCGCACCCAATCGGCTCGCTCACCAGTGCATCACGAAGCCGCCGTCGACGTTGATGGTTTGTCCGGTCACTTGTTGGGCGCGGTCCGATGACAGGAACAAAATCATCGCCGCGATGTCCTCGGGCGTTTGCCAGCGCCCCAGCGGCACGACCGACTTGATTTGTTGCGCCGCCCAATCATCGTAGGTCAATTGCTGGTCGGCGGGAGTTTGATCGTGCCAGGCCTGCCACACGGAGCGATTCAACGGCGTTTGCACCATGCCGGGGCAAACGCCGTTCACACGTACGCCGTGCTTCGCCAGGTCTTTTGCCATGCACTGCGCAAAGTTGATGTTCGCCGCCTTGCTGGCGCTGTACGGCGGATCGGTTTGCGAGCCGATCTGTCCGGCGACGGACGCCAGGAACACGAACGTCCCGCGCTGAGCCTGCACGAAATACGGCGCGGCAGCATGCGCCACGTTGACCATGCCCAAGATGTTGATGTCGAGGGTTCGCTTCCAATCCTCGGGAACGAGGTTGGTGAAAGGGAAGCCGAACTTCGTCGAGCCGGTTGCGGCGCAGTGGACGACATGGTCGACCTGGGCGCCATCTTGAACCGCGGTTTGTAATGCGCGTTCCACGCCGCTGAAATCGACGATGTCGACCGGGAATCCTCGGGCTGCTACGCCGAGCTCGGCGGCGATCTCCTGAGCCACGGCCTCCACTCGCGGCAAAATATCCCACAATACCAACGCACAGCCTTCCTCCGCGAACGCGCGTGCCGTCGCCAGGCCAATGCCGCTGGCGCCGCCTGTGATCAAGGCGGTGCGCCCTTTCAATCCCAAGTCCATGCGTCTGGCCTCGTTTCTGTCGGCAATGAATCCGCGAGCGCCCAGGAAGTTCGAATCCCAGGAGTCGTACGTGGAAAGATACTGCACGAGGGCGGCCGTCAGCCAGCCCCTGGGGAGCGCCGTTCCTTCTCGTCGCGCCGCTTGACGCGCCGTTGCATGAGCAGGTCGATGATCAAGAACGGCAGAAGTGCGGCCAAGTAGAGCGACAGCCACAACCATACGCTACGGGGCTGCGACACGGCGGCGGCAAACACGGCCGCGTACGTCGTGACAATTATCAAGGCGAGGATCGAGAATCGCGGTTTCATAGCGGCCGCCATTCTCTCATGCGGCGAACCTGCGGACAAACCCACTGCATGCGATGACGGTTGGCTACAAACGAACTCACCGGCGACGTTGCTCGCGGGGACGAGCGTTACGCGCCGGTGAGCCGGATGCCAATATTGGAACTACCTATCAAATCAAGGCAAACAGTTCGTCGACCGCCTTGAGGCGCCGGGCCGATGAAGGAGACGAAAGTGGCGTGGACGCAAACTGTGCGTCCACGAGCGCGTCCTGCCAATCACTTTCGGATTCATCGGCAAGCATCGATTCACTGGCGGGACTGGGCGACGGCAGGCTGTCGCCAAAGTTGTTGCGGACGTTGTTCAGGTCGGCAATGTCGACGTCGCCATCGCCGTCGGTATCGCCGAGCCCGCCGCCGCCAAAATTGTTGCGGACATTGTTCAGGTCGGTGACGTCCACGTCGCCGTCACCATCGGTATCGCCGAGCAGCGTGACCTGGCTGTGGATGTCGGTCGTTTCAATGCCGCTGTAGTGGATGCTCGAAGGGCCGAGCGTCACGCCGCCCGAGCCGATCACGTAGATGCCCGGGATGGGCGCCGTGGCATACGCGCCGGCCTCGTTGACCACGAGTTTATCGCCCGGCGCGAGAATCGGGGCATCGCCTTGAACGTTGATCGTTCCGAAGGCGGGGCTCTTGATGTTGAACTGGTCGGCGCCGGCGTTGCCGTCGAGCGTCAGATTCGCCGGTCCGCCAGTTCCGGTCACGTTGAATACGTCGCCTTGGTTGCCGGCGTCGAGATCGACCGTCTCCACCGCGGAGAATTGCACATCGACCGGCACGGCGACGTTCTCGAATAGGATGTGCTCGTCAAACCGGGACACGGCATCGGTCGTGACCGCATAGACGCCGCCGCCTGGACCCAGGTCGTAGGGATTGTTGGCGTCGAGGATGTTCAGCGTGTCGTTCCCGGCGCCGCCGTCGACGATCAGATCGTTGACAGACTCCATGTTCTGGGACGTCGTGCTGGCATTGACAAAGTCGTTGCCGGGGCCGGCGTGGATGACGACTTCGCCCGAGGTCGTATTCGCGACGTCGATGTGATCTCCCTGATCGCCGGTGTTGAGCGTCAGGTTCTCGACGCTGTTGTACGACACGTCCACTGCCAACGGCGTGACGCGACCGGCCATCGTACGGGCCACCTGGGAGGCGCTCACGTCATATTCGCGGCTGAGCGTCTTGTGGCTATACGGATTCTGTTGATCGTTGATCACGATCCCGTCGACGCCGGCTTCGCCGAAGAAGCTGAGGTCGCGGACCCGCTCCATGTTTTGCGTGGAAGGCGTGGTTGTCAGGATGTCGCTGCCGGCGCCGCCGTGAATGATCACCTCGCCCGAAGTGGTTCCATGGACGCGGATGCGATCGGCGCCGTCGGTCGTTGTCAGCGCCAGGTTTTCCATGCCCGCGAAATCGACCGTGTACTTCGGCGGGTTCGGATTGATCACAAAGCCGCCGGTCACATAACGCGTGACGCTGGTGGCTTCGACGTCGTACTGCCCGAAGAAATCGTCGCCGATGACCTTGTTGCTGTCGAATAATTCAATCGAGTCGGTGCCCGTCTGTCCGTCGATGAACAGTCCATCGACCAGTTGCAGATTGGCGGCAGTTTGACCGACGCGGACGACATCATTGCCGGCGCCGGTGCGAATCTCGGTGTCGCCCGAGGTCATGCTCGCGACGTTGACGATGTCGGCCAGGCCGCCGGTCGTCAGTTCCAGGTTCTCCACGAGGGCGTAGTTCACCACGACCGGAATGGGCACGAGCCCCGCGTTTTGGATGAACAGGCCGCGGTGACGCACGATCGCCTCGTCGCTCACCGTGTACAACTGGCTCAGCCCCGGCATCGAATAGGGGTTGTTCTGGTCATAGGCCAGCAGCGTGTCTTGTCCGGAACCGCCGTTGAACGTCATGCCGCTGACGAGTTCGATATTGCGGAGCCCGGAGAGCAGCCCGACGGAATCGTTGTCGCCTTGGCCATTGATGATGAGCTCTACCGACGAATTCCAGTCGGAGATCGTGAACGTATCGTTGCCCAGGCTGCCGTTAAGCGTGATCGAATCGAGGCCGTCGATCCAACGGGTGAATTGCACTTCGCCGTTCAGCGTGACGCGAATGGCCTCCTTGCCGCTGTCCATGACGGTCGTCGCCTGGAAGGTGTCGACGCCGCTGGTGCCGGCGACCGTCAAATCCGTCCAGCCGTTGACGTAGGACTTCTTGAGGACCGCGCTGATCGACCCGCCGGGCAGATCGTCATCGTCCGAATTCATCAAGTACGACGCCTCGATGCCGCCGGGGAACACACTGATCAGCGAACGGAATTTTCCGCCGCCGCTCGTCGTGGCGCCGTTGTGCGAGTAGTAGTCGCCGAAGGCGTCCTCGGAGTTGAACCAACCTAATTCCTGAGCGTCGCGCATATTGCGGGTCGACGCCCAGAGAATGCTGCCATCGCGCTGAATGCCATCGAGGAAGGTCGCCAGTTCACGGGCCGAAAGCTTCCAGCCGAACGCGCCGCCGAGGCTCGTAAGATTCGACATCGACCCGCCGGCTGCGTTAGACCCAAGATCATAGCCCTTGGCGGGATTGGCGTCGTTCCCCGACAGATCGGCGCCGTCGATGCCCATTGGCTCGAAGATTTCATTTTGGACGTAATTCGAGTAAATGAGCCCGGATACCGCATCGCGAGCGCCTGGAAACGCGGCGGCGGTCAGATTGATCGCGGGAGTGATCAACTTCGGTAACACGACTCGAGCCAACAGCGTGAAGTTGACGTTGTTGTAGTTCCCCGAGGCGTCGTTCAAGTCCCAACGCGGTCCGTCGAAAACGTTGTCGGCCGCGACGTTCGGCGCCGTCAGTCCGGTTTCGATCAGATTCTGGATGTTGGCATACGTGTTGTTGCCGTAGTTCTCGAAGTTCACGCCGATCGCGTTGTTCGTTTCGGACAGGCCGCTCGTGTGCGTGAGCAAGTGCCGGAGCGAGATGTGCTGCACGTTGCTGCCCGGATCCCAATCGCCGGGGAGGTAGTCGACGAGCTTCGTCTTGAGCGCCGCGTCGAGTCCGCCCGGCATCGATTGAAGAAAGTGCAAAATGGCCGTCGCCGTGATCGGCTTGGAGACGCTCGACACCTCCAATTCCACGAGCGAGCTGAAACTGCGCGCCGGCGCGTCGATCGCCAGGCGGGCCTGCCCGCCGCTGCCCACCGCCGCGTTCGCGTCTCCGTTGAGGTTGATCGCGTACCCAAACCCGACCGCGTTGCCGGTCGACAGTTCTTCGATGGCATCTCCCATCAGCGCCGGGCTGAAGTTCGAGGCCCCCAAGTCGACGGCCATCAACTTGCGGTCTTCCAGCGGTTCAAATCCCTGACGGCTAAAGGATTTCAGGCGTGCCATGGCGTCATTCCTCGATTGGCTTTGGGCGGATTGCGACCAGTTCTAGGAAGGAATGGCACGAGGGACCATCCCTGTTACCAAGAATCTTTCAGGTTGCCGCCTGAAAGGCCGTCGCCAATCGGAATTCGAGCCCGAATCCACTATCCCAGGGGCGTGGCGCGCGTGGGTCGCCAGCGTCGCAGCGACCGGGAAACGATCGCGTCAGAAGTCGTCATGGAGACCCGCCGGTCGACCGGATCGGTTTCCAGCGGCAGCACGCCGCGGGCACGTGCAAATACGCAACGAATGCCAGCGGCGTACGAGAAGCTAGTGCTTGACGACGGGCTTCACCAGCATGCGATCGTTGACGCGGCGCACTCCGGACACGCCGGACGCCGCTTGCGTCGCCGCCTTGCGTTGGTGTTCGTACTGAATCGTCCCCGTGAGGGTCACGTCGCCTTCCTTGACGGCGGCATCGACGCGACAGGGATTGCGAATGCCGCGCGTCGTGAGTTGAAAAGCGACTCGTTGCTGAATCAGGCGGTCCCCGCCGCGTTCGCCGGCCATGTTACGTTCCTTGGTTTGGAGACAGGAAACTGACCATATGCTTCGCGGCGCGGCTGGAAGATCAGCCGAGGACGCGACTTGACGTATCGCCCGCACTGACGGCGCCGACCGCCCACGTGATGCCGCCGCCGCCGACCACGATCATACGAAAGCGATTGGCGGGCAACGTGGCGGCGAATTTGCGCTTCGCCTTACGGCTATGTCCTTCCATCAGCGCGGCCGCTTGGGACGATGGTGCGTAGGCGACGAGAATCGGCGCCGACTGGTTTTGCTCGGCGCTGGAGACGATGTTGCGCACCGTTTCGAGTTCCGCAACGTCGGCGGCCATTTTCTGGGCGCGCTCGTCGCGCAGATCGAGCAACAGCATCGTCGCGTCGGTGACGCCTTGCTGCGCGGCATCGCGGACAGCTTGTTGCACGGGTTCGTGAAAGTCGCTCATCAGTTGATGTCTTGCGGTGGCTGGCGCCATTTTTTTGAGTCCTCAGCAAAAGCAATAGAAAGGATACGAGGCTGCAAGCCGCATTCGCGCAATCGCACGCGCAGCGCAATGATTGATTGCGATCGCGTCGCGCACGCGCGCCGAAGTTCCCGGTCCCCAAGCGCTAACGCACAAGGATCACGCGGCAGCCCCGCGTTGATTCCGGGCTATCAAGAAAAGGACCAACCTGGTGGTCCGCCAAGCCGGGATGGCGAATGAAAGAACAGTCGCTCGATTCAGCGTAGAACCGGCAACCGCAATTGGAGTCGGCAAGCCAGATGGCCTAAGTATAACACTTTATCGACTAAGGGATACGGCAAATCCCCCTTTTCCGAGTCAGAACGACGCTTTCGCGACTTTTCGCGCCGCAACTGCATCAGGCAACGGTCGTTTGGATGCGCCCGGCGTCTCAGCGCCGCTTCGCTGTTGATAGACCGTGTTCGCGCGGGGATTTTGCGAACTGGACTCTCCGAGGGTAGATTACTTCGATGTCGTCCGCGAAATGTTCACTATGATTCTGGCCATGACATCACTGGTACCGACATTCCGACGCACCGCCGAATTCACCTTCAACATCGTGAGATCCCGCTCGATGACTTATCGTCTTTCGTTTTCGTTGGCATGGATGATGGTACTGCTCTATGGCGCCGCGGCGCTTGCGGAGACCTTGAATCTTACTCATGCCGAAGTGATTGTGGCGCAAAACGCTTCCGCGCGTCACGTCACCGCCGCGCGGATGTTGGTGGAAGAAATCGAAAAGCGCACCGGCGTGCAATTGCCGGTGGTGAATGTCTGGCGCGACGACTTGGCAACGGCGATCGTCGTTGGAGATCGCGCTGCGCCGTCTCTCGGTGGGACGCGATTTAAGGCGCTGCCAGCGCCGGATGGAAAGACTAACGTTGCGGAAGGTTACACGCTGCGCACGGCGCGCGAGAACGGTCAGGCTGCGGTATTTGTTCTGGGCAACGACGACCGCGGCGTGTTCTTCGGCGTGGGGCGGTTGTTGCGCATGTTGGAGATGGCGCGCGGCGAGCTGTCGTTGCGGGACGATGTGAACTTGACAACGTCGCCGAAGTATTCGCTGCGCGGCCATCAACTCGGCTATCGTCCCAAGACGAACAGTTACGACGCCTGGGACCTGCCGCAATGGGAGCAATACTATCGCGACTTGATCGTCTTTGGCGCAAACGCCGTGGAACTCTTGCCTCCGCGCACCGACGACGACGCCACTAGCCCGCATTTTCCGCGCCCGCCGTTGGAGATGATGGCGGGCATGTCGGAGTTGGCTGACAAGTACGCGCTCGACGTCTGGATCTGGTATCCGGCCATGGCGGCCGACTACACAAACCCGGCGACTGTGGAGTCGGAGCTGCGCGCATGGGGCGAAGTGTTCGCCAAGGTGCCTCGGATTGACGCCGTGTTTGTCCCCGGCGGCGATCCTGGCCACACGCAGCCCAAGCACCTGTTGGCCTACCTGGAGCGCGCGAAGCAGGTCTTGCAGCGCACGCATCCACAAACGGAAATGTGGGTGTCGCCGCAAGGCTTCTCGCAAGTCTGGCTCGATGAGTTCCTCGAGATCCTGCGACGTGAGCAGCCGACCTGGTTGGATGGCATCGTGTTCGGTCCGCAAGTGCGCATCTCGCTGCCGGAACTGCTCGCGCAGTTGCCAAAGCAATATCCCGTCCGGCGTTATCCCGACATCACGCATAGCCGCCAGTGCCAATATCCCGTGCCGGATTGGGACTTCGCGTTGGCCGTCGCGCACGGTCGCGAGTGCATCAATCCGCGGCCGCTGGGCGAAGCAAACATCTTCAGGCAATTGCAGTCCGGCACGGTCGGCTTTCTCACTTACTCCGAAGGCTGCAACGACGACGTGAACAAGACTGTGTGGAGCGCCCTCGGCTGGGATCCCGACGCGCCCGTGATCGATGCCTTGCGTGACTACTCCGGCTACTTCATCGACACGAAGTGGCGCGACGACTTCGCTCAAGGGCTGCTCGCCTTGGAGCGGAACTGGCGCGCGCCGTTGGCTTCGAATGAGCAGATCGAGACGACGCTACGGCAATTTCAAGCGATGGAACGCGCGGCCGATGCGAAGTTGCTCGCCAATTGGCGGTTTCAACAGGCGCTCTACCGCGCGTATTACGACGCGTACGAGCACCGGCGTTTGTTGCGCGCCATTTCCGATGAAGCCGACGCGCTCGACCTGTTGCGCACCGCGGACAAGGCCGGCTCGCTCGCAGCTATGGACGCGGCAGAACAATCGCTCGACGCCGCCCATGCCTTGCCCGTCGCGCCGGAACTCCGGGCGCATATCGTCGAATTGGCCGACGCGCTCTATCAGAGCATCCGCCTGCAATCTTCCGTGCCGCGCTACCATGCGATCGGCGTCGGCCGCGGCGCCACGCTCGATACGGTGGACTATCCGCTCAACAATCGCCTCTGGATGAAGCGACGCTTCGCCGACCTGCGCCGCAATCCAAATGAAGCGGCGCGCCGCCAAGGCCTGCAAGAAATCGTGGACTGGACGAATCCTGGCCCGGGCGGGTTTTACGACGATCTCGGCAACTATTCCAGCCAGCCGCATCTGGTCGTCGGCGAAGGATTCGACACCGATCCATCGTTCTTGCGATCGGCTCATGCCGGCTTCGCTGGTCCGGACAATGTTTCCGACAACGATCCAGTGGATGAGGAGCGCTGGCGAACGTCCTGGCTCGATCACGCAGAAGCGATGAACGATGCGCCGCTCACCATGCATTACGAGGACCTCGATCCCGGCGCCACGTATCGCCTCCGCGTCGTCTACGCTGGAGACGGACCGGAAAAGCGCATTCGCCTGACGGCCAACGACGGCATCGAGGTGCATCCGTTGTTCGACAAACCGTCGCCCATTCGGCCTGTCGAATTTCCCATTCCGCGTGCTGCCACGGCCGAAGGCAAACTTACTTTGCAATGGCATCGCGAACCGGGGCGCGGCGACAACGGCCGCGGCTGCCAGGTCTCGGAGGTGTGGCTGATCAAGGACGAAGAAGCTCAGCCGCTGGCGCCGTAAGCGAGGCGCTCAACTTCGCGTTCGCTTTAATGCTGCGATGGATGCCATCGCCAGCCCGGCGAACAGGCCCAGGCCAAGCGTTGCCGGCTCCGGAACTTGCACTAGCGCCACTTCCAGTCCCGATCGTCCGTCCGGCTCTCCGGAGCCAAACTCCCAATATCCCCCGCTGTCGGCGTTAGCGGACATGCCGTACTCGCCCGCTGGGAGATGCAACTCCAACTCAAACGCCGACGCATCGAGCGCATCGTAGTACGCCAAGAGGTTTTCGTCCGCATCGGACATTTGCAATAGCGCCGTGCCATTGTTCGAGGCATAGCCCGTGGCGGTCAGCTTGTAGCGGCCCGGCGCATCGACCAGGAAACGCAGCGAGAAGCGACTGCTGGCGCCGGCGTAGGCCGTGTCATTCTCGTTCGGCGCAGATACGAAAGCGTCGGACGTCACGAAGACCAGCATCTCGTCGGCGCCGAGCGACGAAACGTGCTTGGCGAAGCCGTCCGCCGTCGCCGTGCCAAATTCGGTGCGCAGCGCCAGGCCGCTGGAATCGTCGAACACATCAAAATGGTCGACGCTCTCGATATCGTAGTGGTTCAGCGTTTCGTCAACCGTGTTGATCGTGCCGCTTGACGCGACTTGGCGCAACGCGGCGATGGGCACGATATCCGCCCAGGCCGCCGAAGTCCCCGTCAACATCAATGCTAGGCCCAACATCCAGGTTCCGCGGCTCATCAAAAATTGTTCCTGCTCAAGGTGTGGTCTGCTCAAGGGGCCGAGCGAGTATAAAACGCGACAACGAAATTCACAATGATTCGGCGCGATCGCCATCGGGATGCCGCCCGGAGCTTTCCGGGAGGGTCAAGAATCCCCAGTCGAGGGCCTCGTCCTGCGTGTACTGCTTGCCGAGCGTCATGGCCGTAACCGCCTTGGCGAGCTCGTAGCCGAGGTAGAAGGCATGCGAGGCGTCGAGTTGTTTCGGCTCGGTTGCCTGGAGCTGCGTGAACAACTGGAACGGATCTCGCCCGCGCAAGTGCATCGCGGAATTGATGAGGTGCAATTCGCCGCGCTCCACGAATACGCGAAAGTTGCGGTCCTTGATCTGCGCGGCGAGTTGTGCCAATCCCTCCTCGCCGTATTCCACCAGACGCGGATCGCGCAACATGACCAGCCGCGGTTCCAGGTGCTTGGGCAACACGCGTTGCCGGATCGCGTGATAGACGAGCCTTCGCGCCAGATCGCACTCGCGCACGGAGCTTCTTGCCCAGTTGATGACTTCGGTCGTGAGCACGCTGCGGACGCCGACTTCCTCGCAGAACGCCAGCAACATCACGTTGACGCCCGCGGAATCCACGTCGGTCAATTCCGTGAGGTTCCCGATGCCCATCAGCATCTCGGCCTCGGGATACCGCCGGCGCACTTCATGATAGCGCGCCAAACTCGCGGCAAATCCGAACCCGATCGGCTCCAGTACCGGATCCAGCCGGAATTTCACGCGGCGCGCCGTCAGCAACTCCACCGTGGCGTCGAGCCCGGCCAAGGTTGCCGGATCGTCCGGCACCGCCACCACTTCGCAACCCCAGTCGGCGGCCGCTTCGCGATTCGCCTGATTCACCGACAGCACGAGCTCCGCGCCAGCTGCTGTCGCCGCGGCAACTTCGCGCGTCACAAATGAATCCACTGAAACGCGATGCCCCGCTTCCCGCAGCGCTAGGACCGCCTCGCCGATCGCCTCCCAGGGCTCGCCCGGCGTGCAGCCCAGGTCGATCACGTCGGCCCCGTCGCCGCGCAAGCGTTCCGCCCAGCTCAGAATTGCGTCCAGCGACCAGCGATTCGCGTGATTGATCTCCGCCAGGATCTCGATGTCGTAGCGCCCGTAGTCAGGCGGAGCGGCTTTCGATTGCCCGAAGTGTGTCGGTAGATCGCGCAGGTCCTTCGGTCCCAGCTCGACGGGCTTCACGGCGACCTCGCGCACCGGTTGCAAGTCTCCCTGGCAAAGCCCCGGCAATAGCACGCGCGTTGCGTCGGCCGGCACATGAATTCGCCGCGCCACCCAGTCCGAGGTCATCAACGCGGCGACGGTGATATTCAATACCTCGACGGTATACGAAAACCCCGCGCGCGGCGCCAAATCTTCCAACACGCGCCGCAACGACGGCTCGGCCAGCTTGCCGGTGACGAAATGAAGCCGCTCGGGTTGCATGGACGAGGTTTGGGTGTGAGACGACGTCTTGCGCGGTCGCGGTCACAGACCGCGGCTACAGAGGAAGGAATCAGGCCAAGCCGCCGTTGATCGGAACGATTTGCCCGGTGATGAACGACGCAGCGGGCGAGGCCAGAAAGCAAGCGGCTTGCGCGATTTCCGCCGGCGTACCCCAGCGTTGCAACAGCGATTCCGACTCTGCCCGCCGTTGCCAATACTCCGACGCTTCGTCGCCCCAGGCGGTGCGAATCCAGCCCGGCGCCAGGCAATTCACGCGCACTTCCGGCGCCAATGACTTCGCCAAGCTCCGGGAAAACGCCATCACGGCTCCTTTGGTGGCGGCGAACAACTCCCCGCTGTCGCCGGCCATGCCATACTCCGCCCGGTCCCAGCCGACGTTCAAAATAACGCCGCCGCCCCGCTGCTTCATCCGCATGCCAATCGATCGCGAAAGTTGCATCGTGGCGACGACGTCGACGCGCCACAACCATTCCAGCTTGCGCTCGAAAGGCCACGACGCCGCATCGCCGGTCAGCACGTCGGCCCCGGCGTTGTTGACCCAAATATCGACGCCCTGCCGCCAATTCCAGGCCGCTTCAGCGAACGGCTCGATCGCAGCGTCGTCGGCCAGATCGGCCAACATCACTTCGGACTCGCCGCCCGCGCAACGAATCGACGCCGCCGACTCGTCCGCCCCCGCCCGATTCCGCCGCGCATGCACCAGGCAATCGGCCCCAGCCTCGGCGAACGCGACCGCAATGGCCTGGCCAATCCCGCTGGAGGCGCCGGTCACGACAGCAGTTCGTCCGGACAGGGTTGTTTCCATCACACGCCCATCAACGCCATGGGACAAAGAAAAGGTGCATCTCCATTCTCATTGGCCCAGCCGCACTGGGCAATGGCGTGAAACCGGCCTGCTATGCCTGACAAGCAATGCCATTTCTTACTTTCGTCGCCCCGCGTCTCGGACAAACTCCACGCGACTGCCGTCCGGACGCGGTTGAACCCGAGGGAGCAGTCCACTAGAGTATTGTCAGAAGCGGGGCGTGGCGCAGCCTGGCTAGCGCGCTTGACTGGGGGTCAAGAGGTCGCAGGTTCAAATCCTGTCGCCCCGACTCCACTGGACAGGAAGCCCTTCGACGAGAACGTCGAAGGGCTTTCTCATTTCGTAGCATAGAGTTACGTCGTCGAGCCGAAAGTTCAAACAGATGATTTCGAGGATTCGACGCTTACAGTGGTAATCGGCGGTAAGCCATTTCTCCCGAAGGGTTTGCGAAAGTTCAAACACTTTCGAGACCAAGTCTGCCATTTCATCGTTGGAACGGTCTACGGCATCCATTTGGAGCTTCAGAGCGGCCAGCCGGTCACGAAGTTCGACCTGTTTCCTGGCAAATGTTTCCGCATCAATCTCGCCGTCAACGCGAAGGTTGACTACCCGCTCTTGTTGGCCGAGCGCCATCGTTACTTGTCGCTGAAGTTCCTCACGCTGGGAACGAGTTTCGTGCTGCTGGTCTCGCGTCTGTGACGCCAGCACGGCACGAAACCAATCGCGGACCGAATCGTCCTGAATTCGAATCTTGTCAAACAGGGCCAACACTTGCTGATCGAGTGCTTCTTCACGGACCCGAGTCCGTGGATGCCCAGGGCGGTTGTATTTCGCACAGCGATAATAAGTGTAAGCCCGCTCGCCCGTGCTTGACTGCTTGAATTTTCGTTCGCCGGTAATCGGATAACCGCAATGCCCGCACTTGATCAATTCGCCGCCGTAGGTCAGTTCATGCGAACGGTAGAAATGCCCACCGATCAATTCCTGTACGCGGCTCCAGGTTGCATGGTCCACCAGCGGTTCGTGTTTTCCCGGATACCACTGCCCGTGGTGCTGCACTTCCCCAATGTAGGACCGATCATGCAGCATCGAATGCAGAGAACTTCGGGCAAACTTCGCGCAATTCGGGCGATAGGTTATGCCTTCTCGTTCCAGTCGTTCAATCAGTGAATCGAGCGTCAGGTTCTCGTAGGCGAACAAATGGAACACCCGCCGGACCTTCGGCCCAGCGTCCGGGCAAATCTCCACGATGCTCCGACCTTCCTGACGCACGTTGAGATAACCATAGGGAGCCTTGCTGATGAACCAGCCTTCCTGCACCCGTCGAGCCAAGCCTTCACGAACATCGACTGACTGCTGTTCCGTGTAGAAGCTGGCCATGTTGGCCAGCGTGCGACGCATCATCCGACCGGCCGGGTTGTCGTCGGTTGGCTGCGAGACAGAAATGAACGGCACGCCGTATTCGGATTCGAGGCGTTCCAGTTCCACATAGTCGAAGAGGTTTCGGGCAGCCCGGTCGACTTTGTAGAAAAGCAAACCATCCAACTCGAACGCATGCTTCTTGGCATACGCCACCAATTCGCGAAACGCCTTGCGTTCATCGGTTTTGCTGGCCGTCTCGGCAATCCGAAACATTCGGACAATTTCACCGCCAACTTTCTGCACATAGTGCCGCAGTGCCTCTTCCTGGACGGCCAGCGAAAAGCCCTCTCTTTCTTGCTCGCGACTACTCACGCGAGCCAATGCAACGAACCTCTTCATTTCCGCAGCCCCGTTTCGCCACAGGAAAACCCCTGAATACCCTCTAAAATAATGTACTCTGGACGTTGAATCGTCAACGGCGAAGGCAGAGAACTTTCAGATCTGGGCGGTTTTAAGGCCACCGCCCCACGTTCGGTTCGCTGCGTCTGCGTTGCAGACTTCACTCGCCTCACTCCCACGAGCCGACTCGCGACTGCCAGCTTTATTCGCCCCACCTATTCGCAGGCCTCTCACCGCGTCAAGGTTCGCTGCGCTATCTACCTTGACCCGGCTACGGCCTGCCCACTCCACCCCACCTGGCGAATAGGCGCTGTCCGTCGCTCGATTTCCTTTCGTTTCCAACGGGGTGGGCCTCACCGCAGGCGGCTCAAAAGGCCCACCCCGCCGGAAACGAATGTGGGGTGCCACTGAACAACAGACGCCGACACTTGCGAGCGTCTTTCAACAAACGAGGAACATGGACAACGAAAAATACAACGGATGGACAAACCGAGAGACTTGGCTGGTAAAACTCTGGATCGATAACGACCGTGAATCGCATTTCTTTTGGCGAAGTGTAGCGGTTGATCTTCGAGCGAGCGAAACCGGATCAGACGTCAATGCGTCACTTGCTCGTTGCCTGGAAACGACACTTGAAAACGACGCCCCTCAGCTAACCCAAGGGATGTACGCTGACCTTCTGTCTGCGGCCATGTCGCGCGTTGACTGGTTTGAGATCGCAACCTCGATGCTCGATGATCTCGACGAAGACGCGCCTCATGCAGCAGCAAACGACTTCGAGTTGATCCATTCTTATTCGCGAGCCCAGGCGATTGCTGATGGTGTCCTGGTCGATGCGTCCAAGCTGGCTGCGGAGGCAGGATTCAAATACCCGGTAGCGCTGACTTCTGCGGCATGGGCCGATTGCGTGGCTGTCCCTGACGGCGCTGACGATCAAGACGAAACTGGCAGGCTTTGGGACGTACTCAATGTTCTCCGCTTCGCCATCAAGTCTTCACCGCAAGTCCGGGACTCGTCCGCACTTCGCTTCAAAGTGTCGATCTGCACTGGGAAGGATTCGTCGGAAGATATTGAGCTGAAATCGATCTGTGGCCCAGGTGATGACGCAGCGCCCGTCATCACAATCATGTTGCCTGGCGAAGATTAATCATGCTGCCGCAACCGATTGCACATCGGTTGCGGCTATACTTCCCTTGAGTGATCAGAACAGCCGCCGCTCTACTTGGTTTCCATACACGGTCCAACCGGTGTTTGGCTGCTCTTCCCGCCCATACAGTTCCAGATACGGTCCCGGACTGACTCGCTCGAT
>JAWXBP010000291.1 GCA_034440135.1 Planctomycetia bacterium | reverse complement strand
CCCAGAATCGCTCCCCACCCCACACGCTTGGCCAATCGCCCCAACGCCTCGCGAGTGGCGACAAAGCGAGGCGGCCAGAAGGCCAAGCCCGTGACTGAAGCCGCTCAGGAGGGAGGTCGGACTTGCACGAGAAGATTGTCACTAAAAGACTTGCGATTTGATTTGACACAGCCAACAATCAAGGCCTTCAAGCTTCTGGAAGGGTTCCCACTACTCTCGGCACAAAGGGCGAGTGCATGACAAAGGGCAAGATTTGGTTTGCGCTGGGCGTGCTGTTCGCCATCAACTTCCTGAATTTCTACGACCGGCTGATCATCGGCGCCGTCGGTGAATCGATCGCATTGGATTGGGGTTTATCCGACTCCCAGCTCGGTTACCTGGGCACCGCCTTCGTCCTGGTCTACGCCGCGGTCGGCGTGCCGCTGGGCCGCTGGTCCGATCGTGGCAACCGCTCCCACATTCTCACCATCGGCGTTACGATCTGGAGCATATTGACCGCGATGTCGGGCATGGCTCAAAACTTTGTCCAGATGGTTGCCCTGCGTCTGAGCGTTGGAGTCGGCGAAGCCGCCTGCGCGCCGGCTTCCAACTCGTTGATCGGCGATCTGTTTCCGGCCGCGACCCGCGCGCGTGCCATGTCGATCTTCATGCTCGGCCTGCCGCTGGGCAATGCCGGCGCGCTGTTGATCAGCGGAATCCTCACGAAACACTACGGCTGGCAATATGCCTTTTACATCGCCTTGATTCCCGGACTGTTGTGCGCGCTGGGCGCCTTTATGATTCACGAGCCGAAACGTGGCGGCACCGAGCTGCACAACATCGGCGCTGCCAAGCGAGCCGGTTCGCCCTATGCCCTGGTGTTTTCGATTCCCACCATGCGCTGGATCATCGTCTCTGGCGCGCTGCACAACTTTAATATGTATGCCATCGGCGGATTTCTCGCCCCGCTTGTCATCCGCGTGCATGGTCTCGATCCGCAATCGGCTGGTTGGGTGACGATGGCCGTCTACGGACTGGCCGGCGTGCCTGGGATGATGCTGGGGGGGCTGATGGGCGACGCCATCCTGCGCCGCCGCCGCAACGGCCGAATGCTGCTGGCAGCCTGGGCCATTGCCTTTGCCGTGCCGCTGATGTATTTCGCGCTGGCTCAACCGGCCGGCCAGTGGGTGCTGTTCAGCATCTTGTTCGGCCTGGGCTGCATGATGATGTACGTCTACTACGCCACGGTGTACTCCACGATTCAGGACGTGATCGAACCATCGCTGCGCGCCACGGCCATGGCGCTCTACTTTGCCGCGATGTACGTATTTGGCGGCGCCTTGGGCCCAACCGTGATTGGCAAGACCAGCGACTATTTCGCCAGCCAAGCCGCCGCGACGGCTGGCGTCGACCTGACCACGCTCGATGCCGCCGGCAAATTGCAGTATCGCGCCTACGGATTGAATACGGCGCTTTACGCGCTGCCGGTCGTGTCGTTGTTTCTGGCGGGCAGCCTGTTCGCCGGCTCGCGCACCGTGAATCGTGATGTCGACAACCTGCAGCGCTGGATGCGGGAACACAGTGCCGCCAACCCCCCGCCGCTCAAGAAAGAGGAAGTCGTGACCTAGTCCGCACGGATTGCCGCCGATCGGCCAGCCGCATCCGCAACCCTTGCTGGATACTTGGCGCGCGGATCGGCCGGGTCTATCATATTGGCGAGCATTGATGCGATTAGCGAGCTGATCGCCACCAAAGTCTCCACACACCCCACACGCGTGTTCACAAACACCCGCTCGCCTGCCTGAAATTCGAAACCGCGCTTGCGGTCAAGCGCCGTTTCCAGCGTGTCCTGCCAGATTACTGAGTCCTGCCTGAATGAAGTTGCGGCCCGACAGGATTTCGTCCTCGAGTGCGTGCCGCCCAGTGCGAAGTTTTTCGACGGTTTCGAGCGCATCGCCAGGAGTCGCGCGTGCCCATGCCTCGATCTGCCAGATTTTTCCACGGACCGGCGCGTCTCGCCGCGGTCGCATTCTGCGCCTCGGGCGCATTGTTTTCGGCCGCAACCGCCCGGGCCGACGAAGTCCCCCTGCACGAGCGGATCGATGCGCTCGTTGAAGCGGCGCCCGCCGGGCCGGTGGCGGCAATCTCGTCAGACGCCGACTTTTTACGGCGCGTCTACCTGGATTTGAACGGCACCATTCCCGACGCGGCCACGGCCCGCGCGTTTCTCGACGACGCGGCCCCCGGAAAACGCCAGGCGCTGGCCGATCGCCTCTTGAGCCGGCCGCAGTATGCCCGGCACATGCAGCGCGTGTTCGACGTGATGCTGATGGAGCGACGCCCGCAGAAGGGCCTGCCCGCGGCCGAGTGGAACGTTTCGGCGGCCGAGTGGCAGGAATACCTGCGCAAGAGTTTTGCCGACAACAAACCGCTCGATCAACTGGTCCGCGAGATCCTGGCCGCCGACGGCGTCGATCCGCAATTGCGTCCGGCGGCCAAGTTCTATCTCGATCGCGAAGGCGACTCGAACCTGCTAACCCGCGACGTGGGGCGATTGTTCTTCGGACGCGACATGCAATGCGCGCAGTGTCACGACCATCCGCTGGTCGACGATTACCTGCAATCCGACTACTACGGGTTGATGGCCTTCGTCAGTCGCGGCATGTTGTTCAACAGCACCCCGGACAAGAAGGTGTACTATGCCGAGAACGCCGACGGAGAAGTGAATTACAAATCGGTATTCACCGGCGACGCCCGCGACCATGTGGCGCCGAAACTGCCGCAAGGCCAGAGCGTGAGCGAGCCGCTGCTGGGCAAAGACGAGCAATACGTCGTCGCGCCGGCCAAAGAAGTGCGCGGCGTGCCCAAGTATAGCCGCCGCGCGCAGTTGGCCGCCGGCGCCACCTCGGGCACGAGCGCCGCGTTCAATCGCAATTTGGCAAATCGGCTATGGGCCCAGATGATGGGTCGCGGACTGGTGCATCCGCTGGATCTGGAGCACAGCAGCAATCCGGCGGTGCACTCGCAGTTGTTGGCCCTGCTGACCGACGAGCTGGTGCGGATGAAGTTCGACGCGAAGGCATTTTTGCGCGAGTTGTCGCTCACGCGTGCCTACCAGCGATCCAGCCAGATGCCGGCCGTCGCGGAGTTGAACCTCGACACGGCGGCAGTCACGCGGAACATCGCCGAGTGGAACGGGGAAATGCAGCGGCTCGCCAGCGAGATCCCGCCGCTGGAAACAACCAGCAACGCGTCGATCGTCGAGCTCAACGCGGCTTACGAAAAGTTTTCCACGAGCGCAACGGCTCGCGAAGGAGCCGAAAAGGCGCGGGCCGAGACCAAGAAAGCGGTCGACGACCTGGCGGCCGCGCTGGCCGCCGATCTCAAGAGCGTTGCGGAAAAGGAGGATAT
>JAWXBP010000290.1 GCA_034440135.1 Planctomycetia bacterium | reverse complement strand
GGCCGAGTGCGTGCTGAAGCGGCCCTGTTCGTGCCGGGCGTGCATCGCAATCTGCTGCATGCGGCTGTTGAACACCCGCACGGTGCGCAGATCCCACCGCGCCCACACCTTCAGCCCCAGATACTCGGGCGGCGCCGAGTAATACGCCCGGGCCACTTCGATGTGGCCGTCGCGATTGACGATTCTTTCGGCCTCGTGGAACGAGGGGAACCGCTCTCGCGGCAGCGGTTGCAAGGCCGGTCGCTCGACTTCGCGAAAGGCCTTGCCGACCTGTTTTCGCGTGGTGCCGTGAATCCGCTGGTCGGCGATGTTCGTCTCCCAGCGCAGCAGCTGATCGTTCTGGGCTTCCAAACTCGTGAAGGCGTGTCCCTTGAGTGCGTTCTCTTGACCGTAGTCGATGCCCCGTTCGGTCTTGCCTTTATGCCTTGGCATGCGGGGCTTGGTGGGCAGGATCGCCACGCCATAGTGGGCCGCGAAGGCGGCCACCTTGGGGACCAGTTCCGGGTCGTACCAGTCGGGATGCTTGACGGCCGCTTTCAAGTTGTCGATCACCAGCACCTGGGGCGCGCCGCCGAAATGCCAGAAGGCGTTTTCCAGCACGTGCAAGAAGTCGTCGGTCGTCTGGCGATACGTGGTCTCGCTATAGGCCTTCCGTGAGTGCGAGAGCACGATCCGAAACAGGTGCGTCTTCTTGCGCTTCCCCTCCGGGGTAATGACTGGCGCGCCCTTGCCGAAGTCGGCCTGCGCTTCATCGCCGGGAGCGCATTCCAGCCTGCGAAACGGCAACGGCCGGGTGTGGGTCAACCGGCGCACGAAACGTTTCACGCTGTCGTAGCCGGCAAGGAACGTCGCCTCGGTCGATAGGTCCTGCCAGATCCGCTGCGCGGAGAGACCTTGGTCGAGCTTGGCTTGGATGACTTCTCGCCATGGCTCGCAATCGCTCTTGCGACCAGCTGCGGACGACCTGTCAGGCGAAAACGCCGGCCCAGCCGGGTCGCCGGGCAGTGCATCGCCGGCGGACGGAATGGCCGTATTGGGCGCGGTCGGAAGCGCCTCCGAGCCGGTGGGCGGAATGGCTGCATTTGACCCGACCGTAGAATCGGCGCCGGCCCTGCGATCGGTCGTGATGCCGCTCGGTCCCGGGAGGCCGGAAAAAGTGGCTGCATTTGGCGCGTCGGAGCCGGTGGGCGAAATGGCCGCATTTGACGGGCGCAGGTGGCGCGACAGGTATCGCCCCACCGTGCCGCGATCCAGGTCCAGCTCGCGCGCAATCCGCCGCTGCGACCATCGCAACGAATGCAAGTGCAGTATCGACTGAATCATTGCCATCTTGAGCACGTTCGCCATCATCGGCCTCCCGCAGGTGTTGATTTCCTGCGCAAGACCTAGGGCGAACTAAAAGGGCTTCAAAATGGCTGCTTTTCATTCCGCCCGCAGTGGCGGTATTCGAGTGCCCGCTGACATTCGACTGCGTCATGGTTGTAAATAGACGTTGTCCCAGGCTTCACAGCTCCCGTGTTGAGATATCTGTTCTCGTCGGCCTTTTTCAGAAAGCTGTAAACGGACAGCCGACTATTCGACTTGACCTTCTCACGGCGAATTACGCCATCAATGGCTCCCTGCTTCACCTCGGGAAGCCGTTCGCGAACTTTCGCGATAACCTCCTTATATGACAACGGGTACTGGTCCAGTTTTCGTTTTTCTTGCACGACCACTGTTCCGGTCGTCGCACTCGGGTCGACCTTCACGATGGCCGTCGCATCTCCGGCGTATTTCTTCGATGACCGGAGATGAATGTCAATTTCACAGGCAAACAAGAAATCGCCCGAAGACGCGGCCAACGCTTGCTGCTTTTGCTTGGTCGCTTGGAAGATGCGGGCCAATTCCTTCGGAATGCCAGCCACGGCCGTCCCGTCGAAGCCGACGAAGCCATGTGAGAAACCCATAGGCAAGATGAAGAAGTCGTACTTGCCCAGACTCCTCTTAAACCATTGCTGCACCAAGGTCACATAGTTTCGAAGTGCCGCAGCACCCAGGTTAAATACTAATTCCTTCAGTCCATCGCCCGGATGGAAATGTACGCAAGCGTCGCGAATCTCTGTCAGCATCTCCAGGTTTCCAATGGCAGTCTGGTCGAGATTCAGCTTCTTTGCCGCTCCGAACAGGTCGATGGTCATCGGGTTTCCGCACCGAGTCTTTCTGATGCGTCGTTGCTTCGGACCGTGATAAACGTAGAGGCTCTGCATTCTTCCTGAATCGCGAAGAATCTTCGCCTTCAAGAGGAGCTCCCAAGCGTTAATCAACAATATGACGAACGACTCCTCTCGGTATTTGAAGTCAGGTTTATTGTAAACTTCAATAGCGGCGAGAGCCGCGTGCTCCGACTGTTCGAGCAGTTTCTTGTAGATTGCCTTCATGGGCGAGCCCGCTCCCCCTTACAATTGCGGCGGTGTGGTGGGCCGGATTTGAGTAACCGTCCACATTGTGGCATTATCCTTCAAAACCTTGTTTGATTGGAGGATAAACCATGACTGAAGAACGAATTGAATCGAAAAAGAAAAAGGCCGATGGAGAGGTCAAGGCGACCGACCCGGTGATGACCATCCGCGAAGGGGCCGTGGCCGCGTCAATCTGGCGACGACAGTCTCCGTCAGGATACGCGTACTACGACTTTTCACTTTCACGCTCGTGGAAGTCCATGTCGAGCGGCAAGACTGGCTGTTCGCAAAACTTCTTTGGACGCCATGACGCGGAACTGCACACCGTCATTGAGCGAGCCACAGAAGAAATCCGTCGGCTGGAGGCAACTGAACAAGCTCAGAACACTGGTGCTATTGCCGCGTAGTAGGATGCAGGCCGGACAGTCTGGACGGATTTTCACGCAGCGTCGGCTTGCCTGTCTGTTTGTTGCTCAAACGGTTTCACGATTCGCCGGCGATAGCGAAGCACGGTAGGCGGGACCTTCGCAAGTCCCGCTTCCTGCCGCTTCGCATTCACGAGCCGAAGAATATTCAAGAGCTGCCTCCGAATCGGAGCATACGGCTCAAAGGGAACGCCAAAAAACTCGCGAGCCATTTCCTCGACGGCCCTTCGGGTTGAGAGTTCCAAGAAATAGCTCTTCAAATCCCGATACTTTTCACGGGCGATTTGTACCCGGACACGACGCTTCGAGTCGGGAGTTTGTTTCGGCTCTCCGGGAAGTCGTTTCAAAAATCCGCCCTGACGAACGGTCAATGAGTAACCTCCTACTTGCAGTGGCACTTTGCGTACATCGCGAATCGCCTCCGCTTCCTCAGCGAAAAACCGATGCTCGCCGCGAGTCGCGAGCAGCACCCAAAGGGAACCTATCCGCAGATAATGAAGGTTCGCGAGCCCCGCAAGCTTCCGGCGAGCTCGCTGCTGCCGCGAGATAGTAATTCCATATTTTGTCGTCAGCTTTTCGTCGATGGCTTGCGGGTTCTTGCCTAGCGGCACACGCCCGGTCACATAAAACCAGTACCCATGCGGCAAAATATTAGACGCCAACTGCTGGACGAATCCTTCCAGCGACATTGCTTCCGAGCGATAGTTCATCGGTCACCTCCTTGGAAAATCGCCCCCGGCGGAGCGACTTTCAAAGAAGGGGCAAGCGAACTTGCCCCATTAAAAATCCTTCGGCAAAAGCTGGCTGGTTTCGTCCGGCAGACGAGCGAAATCTGCTGCCGGCCTCCTTCAGTTCAGGCTTTGCAAAACGCCAGGCAAAAAACCAAATGCCCTTTCCTTGCAAACCTGACGGACACCGTGGCGGCAGCGGACTACATTTCTAGTTCGCTGCCGCCAATTCCATAGGCGTACCGTAACAAAACCACTCGGTGACAATCGCCGCATCCAATAGACACGTCGAGTGTTCACCGTCAATTCGCTGCCAAAGGAGAACAGTCCTCCCGGACAAGTCTCGTTTGACCGCCAAGCTTCCAACCACGGAAACGGCACGCGGCGCCCGTCCTTACGGAGCGACGCCGCGAACCTCCATTTCAAGAGAACAATTGCTGTCTTCCCTTTCGTCGTCGCATTTGTGTTCAGCACCACCTGGAACACGCGAACGGGTCATGACTGCCTTGCCATGCACACCGCTCGGGCTTATCGCACGCTCCCGCGTACAACTCGCCCGACTTTCTAATCAGGAAACACTCCCCCGCTACGGAGTTTGAAGCACCTGGCTGACTGGCCAGGCACCGGGGACCAACCCGGTATCCGTAGCGGCTCCTGCATTAGTCATGCTCTTCACCGCTTGGGTCTCGTGGCTACAGAAGGGGTTAGCCTTCAGGCCTACTGACTCTATGGCCGGCCGCCAGGCCGGCATAGTTTCCGTCGTCCCGGAGGGACAACGATTTCAGGGGGCAAAACGTAGAAACTCCCCCTTACCCATGAGTCAGAGGCTTACTCGCCGCGACGCTTGGCCTATCGACCGCTGCGTCGCATTCTCGGCATCGACTCCCAAGAAGCTGACCGGCAAGCCCTTACGGGCCTTTCATCGTTGAGCTATTCACGGGGCTGGATTTACCAGCCTCCCCGAACCTGTCACGGTCCGGCACCTCGCATCGCTGCGATAGTGGCTCCCGACGCCGGCGTGCGTTGAACGAACCTTCCTATCAAGGAAGGTCCGAACCCCGCAGGTGGATTTGTGAAGCGAACTTCACGCACCGACTTTGAATCATGACGGCTTTAGTTCAGAGAACCAAAGTCTGTCTGCATCGCCCACATCTATTGCGGCCTGTGGGGGCCGCCTATCGGATAGAGACTCAGGATTACTCGTCTGGCCAACAAAGCCAGCCGGATTGCACTGAGAAGCCTCCGTCGAGCATGGCGAACACCTCTCGATGTACCATGCTCTACAGCACGAACGCATAGCGGTTGGTTGAACCGCTCCCTTAGACTGGTTGGTGACCAGTTTTACCGGGTGCGTTCGCTCTTGAAAGGCACGTCAAAGCGTTACACGAACACTGACAATCAAAGGGCCATCCGACGGCCCATTCTGGGCACGACTATAGAACGATTTCTCGCCTGCAATCAACTTTCGTTTCCGAAAGCGACTTCACACGCAGACGCCGCACCGCTTTCAGGCGTCGGGGAGCTTGCTCACCGCGTGACCTGCTTGTGAAGTGCATCGTCAGCGACTTACTTCTTCCGCTCTTCGTTGACTGTCGTGCTTGCTGCATTGAGGAAGGTGAACAACAGTTCGTACCGGCATTTTTGAAAGAAAGTGCCGTCGCCAAGTCGCTTCGCGGCAAAGTAGGTCTTCTGCAATTGAGACGGGGCTTCTGCGACGGCCCGGCTTTCGAGAATTAGTCGCTCCGCCGCCGGCAATGATTCCAGGTACGCCTCAACGAACTGCTGCTTCGATGCGGATTGCTCGCGTTCCGTCGCTATCTCAGCCAACCGCTTGGCTTCGACTTGCATCTGACTTGTCACGGCTTGTTGCCTTGCCTGGGCGTGACGCGATTTCTCCTCGCTTGTCGTAAAGCCACGGGGTGCCGTGAATTCTTGCTCCGACATGCAGGCGGACACAATCCACCCGGGAGATTTTGTCGCCGCGATAGATTTTAGATAGTCGAAGTGTTCCAGCACTCGGTTGATGCGTTGCGGGTCGCAGGTTCGCACAAGCTCGGCGGGGCCCGTTTTTCCGTTTCGCTTGACACCGCGGGCGGAAAGCGCTTCGACAAGCCTTCGCTGGTCATCGCTCAAATCGCGGGTTGCCTCAAAACCGACCGAGTTGCTGGGCCGCACGACGACGACTTCCGCTTTTCCTTTCGGAAGCTCCGTCACCTTGACCGCACCGATGAGGCCGCGGGAATTCAACTCTGCAAAGCCCGGTTGCAATAGCCGCAGAAGCTCCGAACGGGGTTGCCCTCGTTTGGCTCCCAGTTTCTCTTCCGCAAACCGATGAAGGTCGACCCGAATCCTTTGTTTGTGATGCCACTCCTTGTCAAACCAGCGGAACATCTTTTTTGCAATGTTGCCCCGCAGATTGTGGTAAATGTCGAGGTCGAGCGTTTTGACAAATCCTGCCACGAAACTGTCGAAGACGGCGTCGCCCCATTTGAACCAGCCACGAGGACGCGACCCTCCATTGGCTCGCCTGGCGTGGTCGTATTCGTTGCGATTGTAGAGTTTCACGTCGTCGATGAGTCCAAATGTGCGGTCCACCCAGCACTTCGCGGCATTGTCGAAAAACGCTCGCTTGAAATCAAATTGCACACCCTTGAGCCGGTTAAAGGCCATATCAATTCGACGATACAAATCGCCTCGCTTGGTGAGACGACCGGCTTCAATGAGTTCGTATTGCGTGAAGGAAACCAGCGGCGAACGGCATCCGGCTATTTTCGTTAGTAACAGCAGCCCAAGGTAGAGTTCATCGTCTTCGATGGTCGGACGGCCATATTCGCCGGAGAACGTAATCTTGAGTCGTCGCTCGATTGGGGCCGCTGTCATCGGGTCCCATTCTGCCTTCGTGAATAACACGCTCTTCGTCGCGTAGTCGACTTTCGTACCGACCGACGAGAACGAATACTCCAACAGGTTCATTTCGTCCTTGCCAAATCTCAATGCCTTGGTCTTTTCCGGCGTACTGCGTCGTGTTCTCTCCGCTTCCATTCCATTCCTTACTGAATCAACAACAACCGCTGTTGTTGAATGGTCTAAATCGTCTCAATTGTTTAGGCCTCAAATCCCAAGCGTCTGCGGCCATTTACCCATGCTGTTTTGGGTAGGCCGCACCTAATGCTCGGGCAGCTCGCACCTGTCTTTTGGGCCGGTCGCACCGATGCCACTGGCTACCTCGCACCTACGCTTGGGCAGCTCGCACCTCTGCGTGCCTTGGATGCGTCGCACCGATGTCCTTGGGCAACTCGCACGTATTCGCAACCGAAAGGCAACAGGTTCACCGCTGCCCTTCGGTTGCTGACACTTCAAGGCACTTGAAGCAAGACGAACGTACAACGGGACAAGCGAGTTTCGCAATCAACTTTCTTCGGGTCAGGCAGTTGAATGTTCGGCTGAGCGGCAGGCTTTCCAGCAACCTTGCCGACTTGCTGGTTGACTTCCGGACTCGTCAGTTGCCCACTCGTCAGGTCAGCCATCAACTCAGCAAAAAAACCTACTTGTCAGGCAGGCAACTTTCGGGCTACGGTCCGAAACATGCTGATTGCTCTTGCAAATACCAAAGGCGGAGTCGGGAAATCGACGCTCGCCGTTCACTTGGCCGTGTGGTGCTTTGACCAAGGTGCGAAGGTCGCACTCATTGACGCCGACAAACAGGGTTTGTCATCTCGGTGGACCGCCCTTGCGGAGCCGCAAATTGAGATTCGGAAGGTGAGCACGCCCGAGGAATGCCTCTCAGACGCCCAAGAATTGATTCAGAGCCATGATTTTGTGGTGGGGGACTGTCCAGGGGGACTCGACGACGTAAGTCGGACTTTGCTCATTCTTGCCGGTCTGGCCGTTCTACCCATTACGCCCTCGATTCTCGACCTTTGGTCCGTCAAAGATGCCACGACTATTTTGCGATACGCTCAACAAATCAATGGCGGACGACCCGAGGGCCGGCTTGTCCTCAACCGCATCAAGAAGCGAGAGAAGATTAGCCGGGAGCTTCGTGATGTAGCTCCATCACTTGGTCTAGTTGTCGCCGACGCCGTTATTCACGACCGCAACGCGTACCGAGATGCTGCACTACAGGGCACTGTTGTTAGTCGCATGGGCAAAAGAGTGCTCGCCGAAACGACCGAAATCGACCAGCTATTTCGCGAGCTATTGGCGGGGACGCCAGTCGCAGCCGCTCACGAAACGCCTCAATTCTTCATTGCAAAGGAGGCTGCAAATGACTGAACGACGTTCGATAGGGGAGGCGTTGGCAACACTCCCGGCAGAAGCCCGAGGATTCATTCAAGGCAACGCGAAACCGGCTAATCCGACAAAGACATCGAGCATCAAGGTCGAACTCGCTTCGTCACCAGGCGAACCGTCCGAGGCAGTCGACCAAGAACGCCGCTCTTCGCCGCGACGGACCAGAACACGGACTTCATCGTCACCGCGAGCGAGGGTCGAAGTCCCCGAATCGTGGAAGGTGCCGATTACGACAAAGCTTCAATACGGCACCGTTCAGGCATTGCGGCGAGCTTATCTTGAACAGAAGCTCAATCACGCGACGCCGGACACGCAGCAGGAGATTGTCGAATTCGCCGTTCAGGATTGGCTTAAAAGAAATGGCTTTTTGCGTGAGCGGTCGGAGGAGATTTGATTCCGTGCCATTCCGTGCCGCGTAGCATGCGAACCTCGCTGAACGCCTTTGCATTCCTCACTCGGCCCCTACGAGTGGCGGCCGATGCGGAGCCGGTGGGCAAGGTTCGTCTGCCCGACGAGAGGACAGAAAAAGAGCGGACGGGCCGACGACGGTACGCCGGAATGCTAAATCGAATCGACGAAGTCGATCGCTTCGAGGTATCATCCGCTGCCCAGTATTTTGGACCGACGCGGTTGAAGACTCGACTTCTAGATTGACACACCAATACCGCGAAGTTATTGTCAGCTGAATCGCGACTTTCCGTGCAGATCCAAAGCGACGAACTGTGAGCACCATGAAGGTGGCAAAAACGTTACTCCGTCGCTGTGCTCCTTCTGCGAAGGCAAGAATTGGTCACATTGAGCTGCTTGAATCGCGACGACTGCTGATCGGCAATCACCTTGGTGAACTCGAACAAACTCCATCGCTCTTGAACCCATTGGCCGCCGTAGGGGCGCTTGTGACAAATGATGGGGCGCATTGTACCGGCACATTGCTGAATTCGGATGCCTCAGCTCCACAATGGGTCTTGACTGCCGCTCATTGCTTCAGGCGACTAGGAGAACCTGCCACTTTCTATCCGGGTGGTGCAGGATACCACAGCGGCGACGGCGGCATTCGAAGCGGTGGAGACGGAATTCTGATTCCTGAAGACGGGATCGTGATTTACCCCGGCTACACGCCTGGGCAAGCGACAGAGACGTCTGTCAGGGACATTGCACTCGTTCATTTGTCCGAGCCAGCCACCGGCGTCGCTTCATTGGGATTGTTTCGCACGCGTGTGCCGTTGGGGCAGAGCTTCGAGATGGTTGGCTTTGGCGGCACACACAATAATCCTTGTGAGGACCCTGATGTACCAGTCTCCGAGTTCGGAGTTAAACGCTGGGGAAAGAATCGCATCTCCGATGATTTTGGATTGAGTGCCGCAGTTTATGAACTAGAACGCAATGACGGAAGCTTTCTAGTGAACGGTGATTCGGGCGGTCCCGCACTCATTCGCCGCGTAGTAGAGGGCCTGGCAGGTCCGCGGACGATTTGGGAGGTTTTGGCGGTATTTAGTGCCGCCCAGGTGCGGAGCTGCATCTTAGGGATTGACGACGACCTGATGACCAGCACTTATGCGAAGGCCTCGTGGATTGACTCGGTCGCGGGAACTCATCCAACTGACGACCGCACAATCGCCGGACCAAACGGAGAGCCGTTCACCGGACTGACCGCAACAAGCTCACAGCTACTCGTCGATTCCCAAACACTGCTTTCAGTGGCAGTCGGCGGATTCCAAGATAACCGTGCAAATCCGTCGACTGCGGCAGATTTCTCAGTTTCGGTCGATTGGGGAGATGGGCAGAACTCGACCGCAACAATACTGGATGACGGGCTGGGGATCTTTCGGGTGCTCGCGTCCCATGAATTCATTGCCGGTGGAGTCTATTCAGTCACGCTTCACGTAGCTCAGCAAAGCACCGGAGCGACAATTGATACGGTCGGCCACGCCATTGTCATCGACCGACCGCCACATATCGCAAGTGTCGACATTCCGGACGCCCATGGAATTGCCGAGTCCGACTTATTGGCCCGCACAATCAACGAACTTCGCGTAGTCATTTCCGAACAGCTTGTGACAACTGATGCGAACGGTGCGGAAAGGAACGTACTCAATAGAGGCAACTGGCAACTCCTCCGAAATGGCGTCGACATTACCGATCACATCGTCGAACTAGGGTTTGAGTCGGACCCAGCAACGCGACGCTACGAAGTGGTGTTGCAGATCAGTCCAATGCTCAGCGACGGAGTTTATTCGTTGCGGCTGATGGACAGCGTCCGCGACCTGGGCGGCAATTTGTTAGATGGCGACCAGGACGGTGTCATGGGCGGCGACTTTGTACGCTCATTTGCGATTCGCGTTCCGGTTAGCTTGGCAGCCGAATTCCCAGCATCGGAGCCTCGCTCTAGTTATCAGTGGCAGTCGCATGCGGCGATGGACCCAGACGGCGACGCGGTGGTGATTTGGTCGAGCACGGGCCAAGACGGCAGCGGCGAAGGAGTTTTTGGGCGTCGGTTCGATGCTTCGGGTGTTTCCCAGGGAGCAGAGTTTCAGGTCAATTCATACACCTCCGCCGCTCAGTTGCCGCAGGATGTGGCGATGAACGCATCCGGCGACTTTGTGGTGACCTGGATTAGTTTCGGACAGGACGGGAGCAGTTGGGGAGTCTACGCTCGGCTTTATGCTGCCGATGGCGAACCTCGCGGTGATGCGTTCTTGGTGAATCAAACGACCGAGAAAGCCCAGACCTTGTCCGCTGTGGCGGTGGATGCCGAGGGTGCGTTTGTCGTGACCTGGACGAGTGAAGATCAGGACGGCAGCGGCAGCGGGATTTATGCCCGTCGGTTCGCGGCGAACGGCATGCCCTTGGGCGACGAGTTTCGTGTGAATACCACGACGCTTGGCTCCCAATTGACGCCGGCGATTGCCATGAGCCCCGTGGGCGATTTTGTTGTGGCCTGGGCCAGTTACGACCCCAACCTGCAGAAGTGGGGAGTGTTCGGACAACTCTACGATGCCGCCGGTGAACCGAAGGCGGACCAGTTCCGCCTTAACTCTTCCCCGGACGACTATGGTATCTACCCGTCGGTGGCGATGGACGATACCGGCAATTTTGTTGCCGCCTGGGCGGGACCGGATGGCGATTCTGCGGGAGTCTTTGCCCAACGCTTCGGTGCCGAGCGAAACCGCTTGGGAGCTGCATTTCGTGTGAACCGGACCACACGGAACAATCAAGGGCTCCCCCAGATTGCGATGGACGCTGACGGGGACTTCGTAATCGCGTGGCTCAGCAACAACGGGCAAGACGGAGACCGGGAGGGCATCTTCGCGCAGCGGTTCGACCGCAGCGGAACTCCCACGGGAGAGTTTCAAGTTAATACCTTCATGCCGGGCACTCAAACCCAGCCCTCGGTCGCGATGGACGCCCACGGTGACTTCCTCGTCACCTGGACCAGTTACGACCAGCAAGCAGCCAACGACCCGGGAATCTATGCACAACGGTACCGGAATTCCATTATTGCGATTCCGGGCGACATCGACGGCAATCGGGTTGTCGACCTCAGGGATTTGAATTTGGTCCGGAACAACTTCGGAGCGAATGGTGGAGTTGGTTCAACCATTGGAGACACCTATCCACTTGACGGCGTTGTCAACCTGAACGACCTGAACGCCGTACGAAACAACTTCGGAATGTCTGCTGGTGCAGCATTGGCGTCCACCGTTCATGCCATGATTGGGTTTTCGAGGGCGATTGATACTATTTCACGGTCATTGCCTGCGGCGTCGCAACGGATGCTGGCGGCCGATTTATTGTTTGCGTTGTCCGGTGAGGCAGAAGCGATGAACAAACATCAGCAGTGGAATTTTGAACTGCCACCACAGCATTGGACGAATCGCCGGACCGCTCGCAATTAATCAATGCAAATCCGATTTACCCATCGGGAGCACGCCTTCAATCTCGGAATTGCAAGATGGGGCGATGACCTAATATCCCAAAACTGTTCCGCCGGGAGCCGACCGTGCAATCGTAAGAATTGCCTGCTTCGCGAGCGGAGGAATGGAGCCCCACGATTCGATGACTTCAGCTAGAGCTGCGTCACTCGAATCCGAGTTGTGCCTATCTGGGCAAGCAGACTGCGATACTTGTGCTGACCGGCCAGAATCGACGCTTTGCAAAACCCTATACTCCATCTCATTGCGGCAAATTAGATGCGGGTTCGATTCCACCGCTTCTTGCAGTGCGGTTTCACCCCACGGCATTGACCAATTGGCACGGTATCTGGCACGGAATTGCTGGTAAACGCTGCGAAATCCTGTAAACTCTGGACTCGTCGGGCGTCAAAATGATGTCCCACCGAAAAGCGAGTAGCGGCAACAGCTTGGCCTGGCTTGTACGCGCGAGCGGTTGTCATCGCTTTTGGGCGACTCCAACTTGAAGCGCCGCCGATCACGAAGCTGGCGCGCACCGAGAGCGCAAAGCACAACCGAGAATCAGCGAGCTACGCCACCTTGCGCTCGTAGTGCTTGAGCAATCCGCCAAGCCGTTCCTGGCAAACAACCTCGTCCGGCCCAAGCGATTCAACCGGATCGGGCGGCTTGTCGACGCCGATCCGCAGATTTTTCAATCCCTGGTGCGGCCGGAACCGGTGATACCAGTCGAGATACGATTCGACTAGGTACCGCAAGTGCGCTTCGCCGAACACAATGAAGTGGTCCAGGCACTCGCGCTTCACGCTCTGAATCCAGCGCTCTGCAAACGGATTCAGGTTGGGCGAGCGGGGCGGGATCGGCTTAAACTCGATGCCGTCGTTTTCCAGGATCGCGCAAAACTGTTCGGTGAACTTCGAGTCCCGATCGCGGATGATGTGCGTGGGCTTGAACTCCCCCGTTTCGGCAAAATACATCGACAGGTTGCGCGCCTGCTGCGCCATCCAGTCGCCATTCGGCGCGGGCGTCATGCCGGCCACATGCACGCGCCGCGATTTCAGGTGAATGAAGAACAGCACGTAAAACGTGACGATGCCGCCTTTTGTGATCACGTTCTTGGTGAAAAAGTCACATGCCCAGAGTGTGTCCCGGTGGCGCTTGAGAAACTCCTTCCAGGTCGAATCGGCGCGCTTCGGTCCCGGGTCGATCCCATTCTGCTGCAAGATGCGCCGCACCGTGGCGTCGGAGATGCACACGCCGAGGTTCGTCAGGATGCCGTGAATCCGCGACGCGCCCGAGCCAGCGCCTTCACTGGCCAATTTGAGGATCAGCGCCCGGACTTCATCCGGCTTTCGAGGCCGACCGCCCTTACCGGCAGCCGCGGCCGGCCTGCCTGGGTTTTTCTTCTCCTGACTCACCCAGCGCGCAAACGTGCGCGGCGAGACGATCGTGATCAGGTCCTTGATGGCCCGTCCGAGCGGCTTGCCGACCTTCAGTAATCCCTTGCGCTCGGCTGGCGTCACCGTAATCCGCTTGGGCAATCGGCTCCGCAGAATTCGGTTCTCGGTCTTCAAGTATTGGAGGTAGCTGGCCAACTGTTTGTCCGTGGCTTGGGCCAGGAGCAGCAGCAAGGGCTGAAAGAATCGTTGCGCGACGGTAGAATCCATAACTCGTTGTGTAGAATCGAGATGACATAGTTTTGACGCCCCGCTAGGAACGCGCATGCGCGGGATCGCCACGTTCTATCACGTGGTCAGCGCGCGTTCTATTCCCCGTTGCCGAATCGAACGTGGCAAAAGGCGGCAGACTTGCCGCCTAGGTGGCAACCTCGCGAGCACCACTGAGAGCACCGCGATCGTTACGGATTTCCGTAACTACCAACCCCGTAAAGCCGTTACAAAAACCGGCCTGCCGCCTACGGAACCGAAGGTTAGAGGTTCGAACCCTCTGGGTTCCGGCCTAGTAATTTTCTGGAACGTATTTGAACGGATAACCTGGGTCCGCGTAGTCGCCGGCCTTTTGGCGTTTCGGGAGCTTGATCTCGTCGCGCGGCGCCTCCTCATACGGGATCTGCTGGAGCAAATGCGTGATCGTATTCAGCCGCGCGCGTTTTTTGTCGTCTGAGCGCACCACGTACCACGGCGCCCACGGCGTATCGGTCGCCGCAAACATGGCATCGCGAGCCCGCGAGTAATCGTACCAGCGACTGTACGACAGCAGGTCCATCGGCGAGAGTTTCCAAATCTTGCGTCCGTCCGTGATGCGGGCTTCCAGGCGACCGGTTTGTTCTTCCTCACTGACTTCCAGCCAGTACTTGATCAGGACGATGCCGGACTCGACCATCGATTTCTCGACCATCGGCGCCACTTGCAAGAACCGCCTTGTTTGTTCCTCGGTGCAAAAGTCCATCACCCGCTCGACGCCCGCGCGGTTGTACCAACTGCGATCGAAGATCACCACTTCGCCGGCCGCCGGAAAGTGCTGCATATACCTTTGCACGTACATCTGCGACTTTTCGCGATCCGTCGGCGCAGGCAGCGCGACCACGCGAAAGACGCGCGGGCTGACGCGTTCGGTGATCGCCTTGATGGCGCCGCCTTTCCCAGCGCCGTCCCGTCCTTCGAAAACGATGCACACTTTCAATCCGGCGTGCTTGACCCACTCCTGCAACTTCACCAACTCGACATGCAGTTTCTTGAGTTTCTTTTCATATCCTTTGCGCGTGAGCTCCTCAGGCGCCACGGAACTCGGGTCAGGATGTTCGGAATCACGACGGCCCATGGCAGCTCCGATCTATGTAGTCGAGTGGTCAATGCAGGTTGAGCGATTTACTTGGCGGAACTTTTGTCACCGACTTCGCGCGTTTGCAGCCATTTTTTATGGAATTCGCGGATCAACACGACGGCCTCATCGGCCGTGTCAACACAATGTGGAATTCGCAAGTCATGTGGGCTCGCCAGCCGTAGCTCGTCGCGGAGCATGTTGTGTTCCGCCCAGGCGACCAACTCGCTCCACATCTTGCCGACGAAAATCAACGGCGTCTCCTCGGTATGCCTTACCTGCAACAATTGCCACACCATCATCGCCTCAAGCACCGTCCCGATGCCGCCCGGGACGACCACGAAGGCGTCGGACATCAAGACGAACTGATGCAGACGGGTGAAGAACGTCTTGTGCTCAAAGGACTGTTGGACAAACGGATTGACATCCTGCTCGAAGGGCAACTCGATCCGAATTCCCACCGATTGGCTCCGCTCGGCGGCTTGCACCGATGCCGCGCCTTCGTTGGCGGCTTGCATTAAGCCGGGGCCGCCGCCAGTGATGATGTCGCACCCCATTTCCGCGATGGCGGCCGCAACGCGCTGGCACTCATTGTAAACGAAGCTGCCCGGCTCGGCACGCGCGGAACCGAAGATCGTCACGCGATAGCGCTCTGCTTTCGACGGACGCAGGCGCGTCAGATTGTTGACGATGTCCCAGAGGTTGAACACCGTCTCCACCAAGACCTGCTTCACCCCGTCTTCATCCGCCAGGCTAATGGTTTCCGCGCCCTTAGATGCTCGCTGTTCTGCCATTCGAATGTCTATCCTTCGCTGAATTGGAGGTCCGCCAACGCGGATCGCACGTGACGCGCTACCATTGGCGCTGCTCGTTGATCGGAATGACCCAAGCGGATACTCGACCCTCCGACTGGCTGATTCGCGGCCCGTCGTGCTGATTCGCGTCGTCATCAAGTTGTACACCGAGCCACGACGCTTGACGACAGACTTGTTCGCGGATGACGGCGGCGTGCTCTCCGATACCCCTGGTGAACACGATGGCGTCCAGACGACCGAGCGCCGCCGCCGAGGAACCGAGCGCGCAGTCGATCCGATATACAATCAGCTCGTTGGCCGCCAAGCATTGCGCACTTGCTGACGCCGTTTCCCAGGTGAGCCACGACGGTGCGGCCCCCGGGGGCGGTCGCGTCGTACCTCGGTAGAACCGACGCAACATATTCGTACGACAGCCAGTGAAAGCCAGAGCGGCGAATGAAATGGTGTGCTTGGTGCAGCGGCGCTCCGAGGACGAGTGAAGCCAACACTTCCAGCACTCGGTGATGGATCAGTACGGGGCGAACAAGCTTCATGCCGCCGTGGATCGGGAAGCACTGGGGCGCGGGGCAGTTGCGCGACTCATCGATGTGGAGCGGGACTTACCTCTGCTCCCACCGCGGGACATTCCGCCTCGCCCGCGTCCACCGCTTTTTCCTCCACGCCCGCCCCGGGCGGAGACGACATCTGCGGCGCATAGCAGAACGACGATCGCCATCACGGGGGCAGTCCCGCCAGCCGTTGTCGAACACATCATGGGTCACGGCCGCCACGACATGGCGAGCGTGTGCCGCGAAAAGGTGTGCGACGACCAACTGTCCAACTGCACGGACCACGTACGCGCGTGGTGCTTAGATCCTCCCCAAACGTTCAATTCTGACCGCATATGTTCGCGACTATGGCGTCGCGCCGCTTGCACTCCCCTGATCCGCTGGTTCCTGCAAGCGAACAAGCGTGACCTGATTGGACGTGCCGTCGCCGTTGTGGACCATGATCGGCGTGGCGTCCTTGGTCAGGTTCACCAGCCCGGCTTCATAGACGGGCGTTTGGTCGGACCCAATGGTCCAGGCGGCGCGTTGCGTGGATTTATCCACCGAGCCGGTGATGGTTTCCACGTCGTCGTTGCGCTGGTTATTGTAATTGCCGCGAATCACGCCGTCGGGATTGACTGCCAGTTGAAAGATGTCGTCCGAGGTCGTCGCCGATCCTTCGCAGATCGCGAATACGCCCAACGGCATCCACTTGGTGTCGTCCGCGGGAGCGGCTTCTTGCCCAGCGGTCGCGATTTGACTTGCTTGATCGGAGTATTGTTCCGGCGTGGCGGTCGCGTCGCCGTTGACGTACACGGTATTGGTTTGCGTCACGACGTTGCTGCCGTAATCGTACGGATTGGCCACGGCGGCAATGCCCAAAGTCGCCGCCAATGCGCCGTAACCGGGGTTTGCATAGTACGAGGCCGCCGCAAAGTTAGCGGGATGCCAGGCGTTCGCGTAACCGCCGTAAAAGTTCGCGTTGTACGAGCGGTAGCCAAAGGCGTTCGCGTTGACCGCGCTGTGGCGTGCGGCGAGCGCGTTGTTCGAGGTATACCGCGTGCCGTAACCCCCTGCGCCGGCTGCTCCGGCGCCAGCTCCGGGGCGGACGCCAATGCCGCTGTTCGGGCCACCAACTCCGCCGCCAGCCGTCCCCGGTCGACCGGCGCCCGCGACGCCGGTTCCAGCCGATCCGGCACCTGCGCCGGGCCGCACGCCTGTTCCCCCGGCGCCAGGTCGTGTCCCAGTTCCACCTGCACCGGCGCCAGGTCGCGTCCCGACTCCGCCAGCGCCTGGTCGAGTCCCCGCGCCCGCCCCGCCAG
>JAWXBP010000289.1 GCA_034440135.1 Planctomycetia bacterium | reverse complement strand
CATCGGCAAGTTAAAACCGGCCACCGGGACCTCGCCTCAGGGGGAGCGACACTCGATCCAAATGCCCTCAACGACGGGGCGTAGGGCACTTGGATCGAGCATCGCTCCCCCAGGTCTGGTGGCTGCGCCCAACCTGCTGACGACTGGCCGGTTTTAACCTGCTTAATGACAGACCTGGCTCGGTTACGGCCTGAGGTTCGTCCTGCTGCTGCCGACGTACGTCCTCAGGATCGTCCTGGTGCCGCCGCTGTTCTGCCTGACCATGATCATCGCCGCGCTGTCGTGTCTCCAGGTGTGGCTGATCATCGCCAAAGTCAACTTGATTTACCGGGACGACGAACCGACGCGACAAGCCACGCTCGCCGCCATCGAGCAGGCGATCGACGACGAACTCGAATCGGACGAGTGAGCCGCTTGCAGCGTCATCGAGACGCTTGTTAGAACACGATTCGCACCGAGAACGGACGGAGCACCGCATGCCGACCAGCGACGAACCGAATTTGCCGCGGGGTTGGCCCAAGACCGTCCGCAGCGGCGTCCTGCATGCGCTCGCCCTGGCGAACGTGGTACTGGCGAACGTCGTCTCGAAGAAGCGCGGCGCGACGAACGACCTCCGCGGGGACCGCGCGAACACCGTGCTCCGCGAAATCGACGACATTCGGCGGGCTCGAATGGAACTCGTCCCGCCGCACTCCCGGCCGCACTACACGCCGCAGCAGCGGATGCGGATCCTAGAACTCAAGGCCCTGGAAGGCTGGTCGCTCGCCCGCACGGCCGAAATCTTCCAAATCACCGAGCCGACCGTCGCCGCTTGGCTCGCCCGCGTCGACGAACAGGGCCCGGCGGCGCTCGTGCAAACTACCGAGCCCGTCAACAAGTTCCCGCAGGTGGTGACGCACTTCGTCCAAAAATTGAAACTGGCGTGTCCCGCGCTCGGCAAGCGGAAGATCGCCGCGATATTGGCTCGCCAGGGCCTGCACCTGGGTGCCACGACCGTGGGGCGAATGTTGAAAAGCTTCCCCGCCGCGCCGGACTTGGCGACCAAGCCGCAAGCGGAATCCCAGCCGCACGTCGTCACCGCCGACTACCCGCACCATGTCTGGCACGTCGACTTGACCGTGGCCCCCGTTCGCGGCTGGTGGGTCCCCTGGCTGCCGTGGTCGCTCCCCCAGGCTTGGCCGTACGGCTGGTGGATCGCCGCCGTCGTCGATCATTATTCGCGGCGCGTGCTGCACGTCGATTGCTTCGCCAACCAACCATCATCGGCCGACGTGCAAGCGTTCCTCGCGAAAGCGATCCGCGCCGCCGGCACCGCCCCGAAATACATCGTCTCCGACCGGGGCGGGCAGTTCGATTGCCCCGCCTTTCGCCGCTGGTGCAAGCGCCGCAAGATCAAGCCGCGCTACGGTGCCGTCGGCAAGCACGGCTCAATCGCGGTCATCGAGCGGTTCTGGCGGACCTTGAAGGAACATCTGCGAAGCTTGCCCGTGGTCCCCGACGAGCGAAACGCCTTCGCGCGTGAACTGAAATGGTTTCAAGAATGGTTCAACGAGCATCGGCCGCATGAGGCGCTCGGCGGCCGCACGCCGAACGAAGTGTATGAGCGGCGCTTTCCGGCCCATCGCAAGCCGCGCTACGAGCCGCGGGCTCGTTGGCAAAAGAGCTTTTCCTGCGCTCGTCCTTGGGCCCTCGTACGCGGCAGTCCCGGCGCGCGGTTGGAGTTGAACGTCGAGTTCCACGGCGGCCGACGGCACCTGCCGATCGTCAGGCTCCGCCGCGTCGGATAAGCGGAGACGGCGCCTCCGAAGGCCGCCTGCGCCGACGGTGCGCGCACGAGGGCCGCTCGCCGCGCACCAACTCCGAGTTGTCAAAGAACGTCGCGCCCCGGCGTTCCCGGCTTCTCCCTTCGCACTCCGCTCCGTCGACTCGCGCTCGTCAATCACGACGATTCTACTGCAAAAAGTCCCGTACGAATGCCCACGAAAGATTCGCTGGACCCATATACTGGACCCATATACTTCCCAACGACCAACGACCAGCAAAAATTGAACCGCTCAGCCGACACTCGATTGCCTTGGCTCAATTGTTAAAGAATGACGCATCCTCGGAACATCTCGAGTCGTAGTTGAGCTTTATTTTGCAATGTTGATCGGCTTGCATCGTAAGCAATAAGCCATACCATTCATCCCCGAGATCGCGGCGATGCGAATTTAACGAAATCAATAGGACATCAATATCATTCGTCATGTCCAGCGATTCGGGCGGTCCGTCATCGCTTGTGACCCTAATCTTGGAATTCCATGAGTGTCCGCTAGGATCGTATCGAACGTCTAGAGTCGCAGAAATCCAGTTCTTGCCATTCATCCCTGAAGTCACATAGTCGAACACCGCTTGGGAAAGGCGTCGCGTCAAGTCTTCAAATTCGCGTTGCATTGCGTTCAGCTCCAGCCTACAAACCGAGGATGGCTTTCAGCGCCGTCTTTTCTGCATCCAATAACTCTGTGCTACCATCGTTAGCAAATGTCTTGCTCCATGACAAGCCATCTTTCTTGATGGTGACTCTAATGTGGGTTGGGCGTAAGTCATCTGCAGGTCCGAACATCTTGTTGATTTTAACATCGACCCGTGCTCCCTCCCTCGCCGCTTGCACATATTTTAGTTCAACTGACTTAAATGCGCTGTTGTTAAGTGTGCCACTGCCTGGAAACACGTTTGGATAGGTCGCAATTCCATTGGCCGTGTCCGGCCTCGCATGAAATCCAACATCGCCTTTAACACCACTCAAAGGCTCGCCAAGTGGCGTTGTTTCAGAAGATCGGGCGGTTCGAGGATCCCCCTTCGCTTTGACGTCTCCAGGACCGTTCAGGGTAAACTCAATTTCATCAACCTGCCCTTTGACGTTTGTGCGATAAATTGTCCCCTCAGCTGTTTGGTAAGAACGACTAGGTTCAAGTACGATCTGCTTTCCCGATCGAAGAAGCTCAACACGGAGTGCTTGCAACTCCACGTCCGTTAGCGTGGCTGGTGTACTCCTTGGAGGCTGAGTTGGGGTAGGGTTTGCGCCACCAGTTGCAGGCTTCTGAGTGGGGGCTCCTCCCTTAGCTTCCAACGCGTCGGCTGCATGGCCGGATGTTTTTGTCGTTTCGGCGGGAGCCTTCGAGGCGGGAGGAGCCTCGCCGCGCAACGCACTTAGAGCGGGGTCGTTTTTTGGTGTTGGCGATTTAATACGTGGTGCATTTATTCGCGGACCCATGGCCGGCGGATTTAGCGTCGCAACGCCCATCGATGCGTCAACGGCCGCTACTGCCATCGCGTTTACACTTGGATTTCCCAGATTTCCGGCAAGGGTGGCCATGAAGGCCATTTCGCCGATCGCGAGATTGTATAATTTTGTTCGTTCTTTATACCACGTCACTTCTACGCAACCGATAATCGTGCACATCACATCTAGCTTAGCGAGATAGTACCGCTCAGCATCGGTCAGCGGCTCCGTTTTATTCTTAAACTGGAGTCTCATTCGCTCGTACCAAAGCGCACATGAAATTACATTTAGGCGACGAATCTGATGTTCGATGTGGTCAAGGGTCGCTCTGCGAGCCGCCCCGGGAGGATCAAATTCTGGCGCGCTTTCGATTCCATATTTCTTGATGAAGTTTTGCATTTGTGGCGACAGATCTCTCCATTGAGGAACGCCGTGCTTACGGGCATGGTCGAATAGATCAGTCGTCAAGTACGATATAATACGAGAATCGTCGCGAATTTCTTCTAGCTTCTGTGCGCCGCCTGAAATTCTTATCACTTAAATTGATTTAATAGTTGGAGTAACGACGCTCCTCAGGACACGAAGCAAGCCCCGCTCGACGAGAGCTTG
>JAWXBP010000288.1 GCA_034440135.1 Planctomycetia bacterium | reverse complement strand
GGCGCCAGCGGTGGCAGCGTGCGAGCCGTCATCGTCGATGGGCCAAACGACATCGGCGGTTCCTCGACGACGGGCGAAGGCGCGGTGGGGAATGAGACGCCGGCGCCGAGCATCAGCGTGCCGCGCGAACTACCGGAATCGGAACGCCTGCCGACGGGCGTTGCCATCGGCGCGACGGCGGTGTCCTCGAACGATTCCGCCGTCGGTTGTGAGCCGACGTATTGATCGAGCATGATGGTGCCGCGCGTCGATTCCCGAGCGGATGGCGCGCGTCGCGCGACGGGCGTTGGGGTCGCGGCGCGGGAGGCAATCAGCGATTCCTCCGGCGGCGCCATGGGGGCGTCCGCAATCACCGGGGCCTCGGCGCTCGGCAACAATGATGCGACGGCCTCGAACGCGGCGGTATGTTCCTTGGCGGCCAGCGCGCTCAGCCAACTGGCGTCGGTGCAGCAGAGATAAATGCCGTCCGGATTGGCGTACCAGTGCAGCGGCGCGGGGCCTTCCGGAATACCGCGCACTCGGAAACCGAGCCCCGTGGCGTCCATCAAGCGTTGCTCGTGCCGTTCATCGCCGGTGCCGAGCAGGAGGAACGTCGGCGCGGCGTCGATATCGATGCCATTGCGCCGCAGCGCGTTGATGCCGGCCTTCCAGGCGAAGTCGATTTCCGGATAGGGCGACACATCCCCTTCGAGCCAGAGCTTGAGCGCCCAGTAGACGACGATCGGAATCGCCAACAAGAGCGCGAGCACCGAGACGATCCGCCCGACGGTCATGGCATGCCGCCAGGGGACGCTCTCGGGATCCATCAAGAAAATCGTCCAAGCCGTGATCACGACAATGAACAGCGCGAACGCCGTCAGAATCGCGGCCAGCCGCGGCAACGGTTGCCGAAAGAACCGGCGCGGCAGCCCGCCCAGCCAGCGAAAAAAGCTGACAATCTTCCCAGGTTCTGCCGGCGGGGCGGGGACTTCCATGACAATGCTCCAGGTTGATTCACCACGGAGTCACGGAGACACGGAGGGAAGTGGAAAGGGCGAATGACGAAATTCTAAATCTGAATGTCGAATCAAGTCCAAATGACCAATGTCGAAGGCCGCTCTGCCTTAGGGACGCTAATCCAAAGTTTTGTCATTCTGTCATTCAAAATTGATTCGACATTCAGATTTAGAAATTCGACATTCACACTCCCTGCCCTCGGCGCCTCCGCGGTTCCTGAGGCACTTCCTTAGTGCCTCCGTGTCTCTGTGGTGAATCTTCTAAGTTTGTCGATACACCAGCGTGTAATAAATCGTCACTACGGCTGCCAGCAATGTCGCGGTCAGCCAGGACCAGAGGACCAGCGGTTGCGAGCGTAGCGGCGGCGCGCCTTGCACTTCGCTGCGCGGGCCGGCCAACGCGGGGCGGCCTTGGCCGAGGCGAATGGCCAGTGCCGTTTGCCGGGCCCAGCCGTCGAGCGTGTCGGGGAGGCCATTGGATTCGGTGAGCATCGCGGCGAGTTCCGGCTCGCGGTACAGGCCGCGGAAACCGAGCACGACGCAGACGTAGTACACTTCCAAGGCGTCGCGGCGCGGCAACGTCGAAGCCTCTTGCGCGCGGGTGTAGAAACGCTCGTTGCAAAGCCGGGTGTTGAACGTCTCGACTTCGAGGACGTTGTTGTTCCACCACTCGCGGCCTTCCCACGGCGTTTCCAGCAACACCTCGTCGATCCAGGAGACAAGCGCGTACTTGCCGAGTTCCCATTCCTGGCCGACGCCGACAATGGCTTCGGCCTGATCCAGGAGCGCAGTGATTTGCAACCGCTCCTCCTGCGGGCTCGGGCGCTCGTCGCGCGCCACGCGCTCCAGCAGGCCGAGCACGTGCAACAACACGGGGTCAACGGCTTGGGCAAACTTGGGTGTCATGCGCGCATCGGCACCGCGAACAGGGCGAATTGAAGCGGAACTTTCTTGCCGCGCAGGTTCACAACCAGCCGGCGCTCGCCTTGCAGGCGATCCGCGTTTTCGATCAGTGAATCTTTGAGCCGCATCGCCAGCGTCTGCGTTTCCTGCACATCGCGCCAGGCGGGCGAATCTTTGCGATCAACCTCGTAGTAAATCCATTCCTGCCGCGCGGGTAACGCGCGAATTAAGCGGTCGACCGGCTGCAACTGCAAGCCTTGCGCACGATGCTTGAAGAGGATTTCGACTTGCCGGCTGCTGCCGATTTTCCAATCGAGCTGCCCTTGGGAAAGCACCTCGCGGCATTCTTGCTCGGTGAGCTCGCCTTTGTTGACGCCGATGTACCAGCTCCAGTCGGAGTTGAACCACTTGGGTTCCAGCGTGACTTGCATGCCCATGCCGACGCCGACGAAGTACCGCTGCTCGTATTCGTAGTCGCGGACCGAGTTGATCAAAGCGTCAATCTTCAGCTTGATCCACTGGAAGATACGGGCCAGGTCTTCGTGATCGTACGTGGGGATGTCCGTGGTGCGGCGCTCGCGGCCGAAAATCGACAACTGTCCGACGACACGGCACAACTCGGTGTAAGCCGTGAGCGGATGGACGCCCTCGGCAAAGGCCAGCACGGAGAGCACGCTGTGCGCTTCGTTCAACTCGGAAAGCATCAACACTCGCTCGGTATCGCCGGGGTCGCGGCTGTCGAGCCCGATGCCGCGGTTCATCACCTGTTGCGCGAGGATTTCGAGCTTCTGGCTGATTACATCGTAGATCGCGCGGACGATATCCCGGCTCAGCCCTGGCCAGGCCTGAATGGAAATCAGCGGCGGGATGTAATCGGGATCGAGCCGCGGCACGGCCTTTTCTTCGCTGGCGCGGCGAATCTGCGCGATGGGCAGCAATTCATAGCCGCTCAGATCTTGATTCGAGAGCAACAGCCGGGCATTGAGCGTTTTGACGCGAATCGGCTGGTCGCTGCCGCCAAAGCTCTCGTCTTGCACCGTTTGATCGAACTCGATGCTACGCGCATGCTCCGCGGAACCGTTCGGGGGCGAGACGTTCTGACGTCCGAGTTGCAGCTTCGGCACCGCCAGATAAACGCGGATCGCCGGCGCGGTGTTGAACGCGTCCTCCAGCTTCACGAGCGTCTGGGCCAACTCGCCCAGCGCTCCGCGCAAGTCGATGCGGTCCGGTTCATTGCCGGAATCGAGCGAGACGATGGTGCCGTCGCGCATCCGCGCCTTGAGAGTATGCAACTCGAACTGCTGATTCGCGAGCGCCTCTTTGCTCCACTCCAGCGCGTAGATGCCGTAGTTGTACGGGTGATCCCACTGCTCGGAGGTTTGTACTAACTCGGTCCAATGGCGATCGGCCGCCTGAAAATGCTGAGGGCGGAGAAACAATCCTTCGAACCAATGGACGGGCAGGTTCCGCATGCGGCAAACACCCCGGGGGAAAATGCGCGAGCGCCGGGAGCGACGAACGCGAGGTCGTTGCCAGGACCGGAGGAACGCCACCGGCCAGGCATCGCTCAACGCTCACCAGTTCCACTATTTCGGCCGCATCGTATCACTGCAGGAGCGTTATGTAAACAGCATTCGCGTACGTAAGTGTTGGCCTGTTATGGTTTTGGAATGGACGCGACGAGGAATTCGCCTCGACCTTGCCGACGACCACCGGCAGAGCGCCGGCGAGCTATTTGACAGGGCCTGAAACGCAACCTAAGGTTCCTTCGAGGCCTTGCGCGCTCGGAAGCTCTTCCCTTCGACGCGTGGACCGCTCGGTCGATCAGCGCTTCCACTTCTTAAGTCTCTGCAGGACTTCGCCCACGCTATGAGCATTGCGGTCTCCGAACGCGCATATCCGGCCGGCGTCCAGCGGATGGCGGCCGAAGATTCCGTTTCCGGGCAGGTTTGCCGCCTCTTGCAGCGGCAGTCCGGCGACCCGGCGATGTTGGAACGACGTCGCGACCGACGGTTTCCGTTCCCCACGTTAATGACCCTCTGGCCGGCCGACCACGACCGGCTGGAGACATCGTTCGTGATCGTCGGGAAGGATCTCTCCGAACGAGGGCTGGGCTTTTTCCATCAGCAGCCCATCCTCTGCCGACGAGCGATCATTGTCTGCGAGGCGCCGGGCGTGGAGTCGCTGGCATTCCTGATCGACATCAACTGGTGCCGCTTTACCTGCCACGGCTGGTACGAAAGCGGCGGCCGCCTGCTGGAAGCCGTGACGCCGCCGACGCTGTCCTTGGAAGATACGGTTACCTGAGACTTGGAACCACGAAAGGCGCGAAAAACACGAACATTCGGATCGTTTAGCAAGGCTGCTGTGGCCAATCTCTAGCCAGCCCATGTGCCGAGAGTCGGTTGGCACTCTTGGAAAAAGCCCGATCCCCACAAGTCGTTCGTGCCTTTCGTGTCTTTCGCGGTTGCCTCCGGATG
>JAWXBP010000287.1 GCA_034440135.1 Planctomycetia bacterium | reverse complement strand
AGTAGAGGCACTGGGCCGAGCGACGGTCACCTTGCGTATTTATTTTTGGCTCGACGGGCGCGCACACAGTTGGTTGAAGGTCAGGTCGTCCGTAATTCGGCTGGTCAAGCTGGCCTTCCAGAAGCACGGCATCTCGATGCCCGACGAAGCTCGCGAGTTCATCTTTCCACAGGGCGTTCCCGTCGTAATGCTCGATAGTCGCGAAGCCGGACTTGGCCGCCATCCAAAGCGCGAGATCAAAGCGACGAACGCCTCCCCTTCTGACCTCGAAGCGCCGTCTACGCAAGCGGAAGGAGGATTGACGAGCGAAGCTCGCGTCATCGAAGCACAAGCGCAGCAGGTGCAACCACTTCGCGAAGACGAAAACCTCTTAGAGGGGCCCGGTGATTCAGCCTCCTCGTCAAAGAAGGCTGAAGGAAGCCTTCCTTCCAGCAAGTAACTGAAGTTTGGCGGGCGGCCGCTCCGCAATGCCACCCACTTTCAACCGCCGTCAACAATCATCGACTAAAGTGCAGATCCGATTGCGCTAAGGTCCGATTGCGCTAAGGCTTGAACATGTGGCCGAGGCAACTTTCGTGTGCGCATAGTGGCATGGAGTATCTGTGAAGATGCAAAAAAACTCGAGCATGGCCCTCCACGGCGGCGATGGCGGAGCGTTCCCATTTCGCGTAAGCAGAACCCCACGTCTGCCGTCTTGGTCTGGCCGGTTCTCATCATGAGCCATAATGGACGTGCCCTTTGAGTACATTTTGCCAGTAGCATGTCGACTTGACTGCGCGTAGCCCTCGCGTTCAATGACCGTGATCAGACATTCCGATGGGATCTCAGAACTGTACTGATGCATTTGCGGCTCGAGGAACAGCAAACGCTATGCCAGGCGGATTTGCTTGTACTTTGCACGGTCGCCGTTCTCGACTGGCGTGGAAACGCTCAGCGTGATCTCGATTCAATTCAGAGACCGCTGCTAGCTGTATTAGCCTCGAACTGCCAATCAGCGCCGCTGCTGGCGGAGTCGGGTTGGCGACGGCACTCAAGAGATTGTGTCCGGGAGCGACGGCGCTCACGACCGGGTCACAATGGGGCGATGCGCTCGCTACTTCGGTCACATCGACCGGAAGGAGTTTTGAATGCCGGTACTCCTCCGGTGACGCGATGTTGGAATCAACTCGAGCGAACCGTCACCCGCACTTTCGAAGGATTGTCGTATGCGGGGAAACGATGGCCTCAGCCGCCGCCGTTTCCTTGTGCGGCGCGCGCTCGGGAGCCGTGTTTGTCCGGTTCGACGGAGGCTTGTCGGAGTAAACCGATGTCTGCTCGTTCACACTGCTGTTGTCTAGCAGGAGCACGAGCCCTTCGAGTAATCCCGGCATTCTATCCGATGGCGGAGGTGGGGCGTGGGCGATGCGGACTGACTTCGATGAGAATCGAAGCCGCTTTAGCTCAAAGCAGGTGTGAGGCGCATGCGCCTCGAATCCTGCACAGGGGGTTCGACCCCTGCTAACGGATGCTCTCGGTGCGCTCGCCGACAAGTTGCTTGAACGACTTCTTCATGTCGTCCGGCAAGAAGCTGCGGTCAATCAGGACCGTCGCGTCGTCCAGTACTTTGGCCTGCTTGTCGAGCACCCGCAGTGCGACCTTTTCGGGCAGTCCACAATAGTCGGCGAAACGCTGCCACACTCCTCGACGGAGATGGTCTTTCTTGCCCTGCAAGGGCAGCGCGAGCTGGTCGTCTGGGATCACCAGCCGCGTGCATACCAAGTCATAGGCGGGCGTCAGCAGCGTGATGCCGTCCTCGCCAGTGAGTAGCGAAAAGTTTTTCAGATGCGCGTCGCCGTTGCCGGTCCACCAACCGAACAGGAGCAGGCGGTAGAGCTTCAGCAATTCGGCGGGCGGCTCGTCGGTGTACTTCCGGACCAGCTTGACGCAAAGCTCGGTCGACGCCCCGTACTTGTCCTTTGGCGGCAATTCGGCTAGTTGACAGAAATCCTCCTGGCGCAGCTTCCGGCCATCGGGTAAGCGGTCGAAACGACGAACGATGTAGGCCAGCGTGCCGTCCTTAAGCGACACCAAGCCATTGGGCGCAACCTCGATCCCTACCAGCTTGGCCAGTTGCGTGGTGACATGCTCGTTTTCAGGCAAGGCCGGGTAGGTTCCCGTTTGCGGCTTGAGCACATAGCGCCCGCCGGCGGCCGCAACCTGGAGCGTTGCCCGGTCGGCCGAGTGGTTGACCGAAATCTTCTTCTGAATGCCGGAGAGCGACGAGTGGCCGACCATTGCCAGCGCCGCCGTATGCAGCTTGCTCGTCTCCAGGTCAAGCGTCGGCGCTTTGGTTGTTCTAGGTATAATCGCTGGCGATGGCCTTTGCTGCACCTTCTCCAAACGGGCGAGGGGGAAGCAGCCCATCCAATAATCCTGTGAACGCCTGTAAGCGGACGGTGTCCTTTCTAAGAACGGCTGAAAACGAATACCAATGAGACTGTCGACGATACGGCCCGCGCGGCGCGAATCATTCAAAACGTCGTGAAGCAGCGGCGAGCATTCTTCAATGAGCAAGAGACGTGATCCAAAGCAAATGCTGCTCGATTTGGCCCGAAACGAAGGGCCGGACGTGGTACATCTTCCCTATACGCCTGAGTTTGAAGCCGTCTGCCAGCGAATCAATTCAGCGGCCACCATTGATGACAAGCATGGCATTTGGGAGACGTTACTTGGTCTCACAGCGGCGGACACCCCTCCAATCGAAGCGGTCGTTCCCCCTCCGGCGCTTCCCGTTGCCGTCCCTCCGCCTCGGCCCTTGGCTGAGCCGACGAGTCCTCACGCGCGTACTCCTCAAGCAAATGATGCGAGTGGCTGGCTCTTCCCAATTCACGACCCAACTCCCGAAATCTCCGAACTTCAACCTTGGTCAACTCCCCGTGAGCCCGACCTGCTGCCTGACCAAGCCGAACGTCGGCAGAAGATGTTGGCGGACATCGCCAACTCGTACTTGGCGACCCGCGAACAACGAGTCGCCCATATTCTTCAACGATTCCCCGAGACACGCGACAGCGATACTTCGCTGTGCATCAGGTACTGGAAGATGTATCAGGCGGACGTGCTCGAACGCTGGCGGCCGCTCGAACTGGAAGTACTTTATGAGCTCGACCGTATTGAGACAATTGGTCGGGTTCGGCGCATGATCCAGAACGAGTTACGGCTATTTCGTGGTGTAGAGGAGACGCGACGAGCTAGAGAAGCAATGCAGGCCGAGTTTCACGAGTATCTTGCCGCGCATCGCGACTCACTCCCGGAAATTCGGTTCTACCTGGACGAAACAGGCAACGAGGGCGACAAAACCTACACTGGCATCGCTGGCGTGTGCATCATCAACTGGATGCAGTTTGAAAAGCACTTTGCTGCGTTGGAGCAGTGGTGTGCAAACACGGGCTGGACCGAGACGATCCATTTTTCTGAAACTGGCGCCGACAAGGTAGAACGGGCAGTCTCATTGCTCCAACAACTCCAATCTCGGCGCTCGGGCGTTCTCTTCCTGGGCTACTCGTTGGTCTCTCGCGGCCGAACGCACGAAATTTTGGTCTCTTTGTTTATTCAGCTTGTCGTGGATTCTCTGAAGTACCTTCGCGAGTGCAACTGCTTAATGGAAAACCGCAGTGTTCGTGTCATCAAGGAAGCTGACTCGGGCTTCGTCTCCCTGTTTCTGCACAAGATGTCGAAGCAACTCGGTGAGGCTGTCGCGCTGGAGTTCCCGGGTCAGCTGACTGTCCTACCTATGGAGCCCGTCACGAAGGGCCGCACAGTCCTTCTAGAATGCGCTGATCTCATCGCGGGCGGAATGCAGCGTCGCGCATTGCACAAGGGTCGCAACCCAAAGGACCGGCTCGCAGAGGCCGTCATCAATGTGACCGGCTTCGAGGACGCCGCGGATGCGGGAACGATTTTCAAGTATTACTCGGCAACGCGTACGTAGTTCGAGGCGCGACCGGAATCTGTCCGCTTGCGCGCGTCGGCCACATCGACCGGAACAAGTTCTGAGTCAGCCGAGACAGTAGCCGCCGGAACCCCCTGGATTGCGCGCCGACGGAGACGGTTGACGGCGGTTAACTGTTTCGCCGGGACTTCCGGGCTTTGCCACGTCGACGGTCCGACGAATTTGGGAAGTAATTGCCTCGGCGGCAGACGTTCCCAGATTTGGCGCGCGCTCGGGTGCGGCCACAGCCTTGTGCACTGCGCGGATCGCTTTGATTTGATCGGCTCGGTCCGAAACCTTTCGCCCCGACGGTTGTTCGGACTCGGCTGTTTGGCTTGAAAGCGCGGACTTGAGTTGGTCGCGGAGCCCAGCCAACTGCACGTGGTAATCCTCTTGGGCGAACGGCTGTCCCAATCGCTGCTGATAATCGCGGAGTTGCGATGCCGCGATGGATACTCACTGGTGGCAGCGACCGACTCCGTCGCGGCGTGATCGGCTTCCATGCTCCAGGCAGCCTCCTGCTTCAATTGCTTTACCGGAACCGACGCGAGCGCGACACGGAACAGGTCGGCGGCGAAGGACTGGATGTCGCCTTCGGGGATCCGCGGCGCGCCGAGATTGGCGTCGATGTCGCGGGGGAGCACGTCCTCCGGCTGCACAGCTTCCAAGGCTTTGACATTGCGGGCGAATTCGCCTCCAGCCCTCTCAGCGGCGTGAAGTTTGTGACGCACGTTGCCGGAGAGATAAACGTCGGCCGTTTGCCAGGACTTGGATTCGGGGTCGTGAAAGATCAGGTCTTCCAACTCGTGGATGATCCTGGGTTCCAGTTTGCCGTAGAGTGACTAGATGAATGGAAAGTCCACGGCGCCGTGCTGGTTGAGAGATACGAGCAGTCCTTCCTCGGTGGAGCTGACGTGCGTGACGGTGGGCGTGCGCCCGACTACCTCGCGGTTCATGATCGCTGCTTTCGTGGCTCAACCCGTCATCTCATCATAATCTTCGAGCGACATGACCAGCATGGCGTCCGGGTCTTCACGGAACTTGACCAGATTCGGCATCCGGCGGCTGACAGCGCCGCCCTCGGTTTCGCTAAAGGTCGTCTTGTTGATCGGGCCGTAGGCGGCGGCGAAACGATCGTCTTCCCAGTTGAGCGCACGCCGCGCCTGCTCGCGCGCCGCTTCCGGCCAGTCCTCGTTCTGCGATTGCAGCACGCGCCGGGCTCGATCGCGTAGTCCAGTGAGCGCCGCCAAGCGCTTGCCCGTCATCGTGCCGTCGGCATGGAGTCGCCGGCCGCCATATTCGACCGGCACGGGCTGGCCATCGATGATCTGCCGGATTGCCCCGTCGGGGCGAATGAAAAAACTCCCTTCGCCGATGTGCGTATCGCATGTCGGAGGCGGTGTGAAGGCAGGTTGCAGTTCAGCCCCGCGCGGATGCGATAGCAGCGGCGTGAAGCGGGGCAGCCTGGCGATCACACCATCCAGCTTCTCGGCGAGGTCGCCATCGCCGAGGACGCTATAGCCTTCACCGTAAAGTGTGTCCTGGCGGCTCCACTTCCCCAAAACCATTTCTGGATGATTGACGAAGTAGCGGTTGACTGGCACGTCCAGGCCTTCAACCGATATTGGCGCCAAGCCGAGCCAGTCGCGATCGGCAAGTTTCTCGGGCTCGCCGTGCGCGCGCTTGCGCAGGAACAGGATGTCGGTGACGACCTTGGTTCCCTCGCGCTCGAAGGCGTTCGAGGGCAGACGAATTGCGCCCACGACATCGGCCTTGGAGGCCAAGTACTCGCAGATCGCCGCGTTCCGATTGCCAAGGCGCGTTCGATGGCCCGGGCCAACTCGCCAAGTTCGAGGTTCTCCAGCAATCGCAGAACTTTGATGAACTCACGGCGACCTGCGGACTGTCGCTCGCCTTCGAGTCGGCGACGCAGGATGTCAAAACAATCCGGCAGCTTCCAGTCCTGCAGTGGCCGCGCGAAGTCCAAAGCGCCCGGCTTTCGCTCCAAGAGCGCCAGATAATGCAGCGGATTGTAGTGCACGTTCTCGCGCGCCCAGTCGCGCGGATGCCGCGCCACGACCCGGGCGCCCACGATCAGCCGCACCTCCTGGATGGCGCCGACCGCTGTCACCGGGTGATGCGCGTAAGCGGTCGGGACCGAGTAATCGCTGGTGTCGAACCGCACCAGCGAGAGCGAGTTGGCCTTGGCCGACTCCACGCGCCGCGCCTCGAACGACTGCTGCGGCAACGGCAACAACACCTGCTGCT
>JAWXBP010000286.1 GCA_034440135.1 Planctomycetia bacterium | reverse complement strand
TCACAGTGTTCCTCAAACCACGTCCGCGAAGGACTTTTCCATGCGACGGAAATAGAACGCTCCGCTGCACAAGATGCAGACCGAAACAGCCGCCGAAATCAGAATCATCGGGCCGGGCGCCTGACCGCTGCCGAGCAGGGCCCAACGAAAGCCCTCCACCACTCCGGCCATCGGATTCAGCCCATAGACGGTCCGCCACGGCTCGCTCAACAGACTACTGGGGTAAGCGATCGGCGTCGCGAACATCCACAGTTGCGTCATAAACGGAATGGTGTACTTGACGTCGCGAAACTGCACATTTAGCGCCGACAACCAGAGTCCAACGCCCAGCGAAGTCGTATATGCCAGCACCAGAAACGCGGGCAAGAAGATGACGTTCCAGGTCGGAGCAATCCCAAAGCCGAGCATCATGCACATGAGTACGACGAACGCGATGCTAAAATCGATCAACCCGGCCAGCGACGCCGAGATGGGAATCACGAGTCGCGGAAAGTAGACCTTCTTGATTAGATTGCTGCTGCCCACGAGACTGTCCGACGACTGTGCCAGGGCGTTCGCGAAGAACGTCCAGGGAACCAAGGCCGCCAGGCTGAACACCGGGTAAGGCAGCTCGTCCGACGGCATCTTGGCGAGCTTGCCGAAGAACAGGCTGAATACGACCATGGTGCTGAGCGGCTGCAGGATCGCCCAAAGTACGCCGAGCACGGTCTGCTTATAGCGCACCTTGACGTCGCGCCAGATCAGGAAGAACAGGAGTTCGCGATACTCCCAGACCTCATGCAGCTTCAAAGAAACCCAACCGCGCGACGGCGCGATCCTGGTCACCACGTCGTGCGCATCGGTGCGAGGCGCGAGCGCGGCGGGGGCGCCCTGCGGGCGCGGCGGCACATCGCCGTTGGCGCTCCCTGGCGTCGCCGGTTCTTCAACGGTATCAGGAAGCACGTTGGTCATTCTGTTTTGAATTCCGCGAAGACGCTGTTGTCCAACGCTGGCAACAGTTCCGACAGGAAACTTTGGCACGCCGAAGCCGGTTCCTTACCATTGGCGCCGATCTCGTAGTTTGAAGCGACTTGAATCTTGAACAAGTAGGGTTCGCCGCCAAAGGCGGCGCGGGGAACCAAGGGCGCCGTCCAATCCTTCTCTTGCCGCCAGGAGTAACAAACTTCCAACCGGCGCCCTTCCGCCGAAACGCTCTGAAACTTCATCCGGCGGAACTCCTGCGGCCCGCGTTCCAGATCGATGGCCAGAATGACCGCTTCATCGACCAACTGATAGTTCGCCGATGAATAACAAAGCTCCGCCGTGTGCGTGGACGTAGGTCCCGGCGGACCGACGAGCATTGCCATCGCCACGGTTTGCCCCGTTTTCTCGTTCACATACACGCGATTGACGGCCTGCGAGAAGTCCAGGATTCCCTGAATGCGCGCCGAGAACGGCTGATCCGATTGCATTCTCCAGGAGCCGAATTCCAGCGGCGTCAAAGCGACGGCCTTGCCGGCGCGCGACAGCACTTCATCAGAGTTGCTCCAACGATTCGTGAACCGGCCATGTTCGATCGCGCCGAAAGCGGTGACCGCGATCAATAGCAGGCCGGTCATTACAGGGAGGTAAGCTCGCATGCCGTACACCTAGTTCTGAATCGCCGTTTCCAATGCCGCCAGGCCGCGGCGATCGTGGGCTGGCAGGGTCGCAGGATTGAGTTTGAGGGCCTTGGCCTGCGCGAGGCTGGCCTTGGCTTCGTCCAAATTTCCCAAGCTCTGTTGGGCCTGGGCGAGATGCAAGTAGGTCACCGGATCCTCCGCCGCCGCGGCCAAGTCACGAAAGGCGCCGACGGCTTCGTCAAGACGCCGGTCGCCGATCAAAGCCAATCCGCGCGTGTCGAGAAAATTGCTCGACGGACCGCCGACAGCGATGGCTCGTTCAACGAGCGCCAACGCCTCGGCAGGCTTACCCTGGCTGACTCGCAGATAGCCCAGGTTGTTGAGCGCCAGTGCATTGGCGGGATTCAGCTCAAGCGACTTTCGCAATGAGCGTTCCGCTTGATCGTCCAAACCGCGGACGAGCGCCAACGAACCCCACGCGAACGTCAGACTCGGATCCTCCGGAAACTTCGCCAGCGAGGCCCGAATCACGGGCTCGGCGCGAGCGAAATCGGCGTCCGATGCGCCGCTGATCGTGAGCACCATGCAGAGCGTAGCCGCGTCCGCGGCGGATTCCGCCGCGCTATTCGTCAAGCACAAATCAATCGCCTCGCGCGTGGCATTCGCCTCGGCTCGCCCGGCGAGGAACATCGCCAGCGCGCGCCGCCCATCCGGCGCCGCATCGGCCGCCTTACGCAAGTACGATTCCGCAAGCTCGCGATCCTCCACCGATGAGCAAAGATCGGCCGACCTCGCGAGCAGGGCCGCACGTGCTTCAGGCGTGTTCGCCTGAGCCAGCGTATGGTCTGTGTATTCGGCGAGTCTTGGTGCAATTGCTAGCATCGCGTCCCGTTGACGGTCGCGGCGAAGCGTCAGCGAAAACGTCCGCCATGAATCGGGTTCTCGCGATTGCAAACTCGCGAGGGCCTGATCCACCGCGGCTGTGTGTTCCGCGGAAACTCCGTCCGGATGCCGGATTGCATAGTCGACTAATGCCGCTAAATGGTCCGGCACTAGGATCTTCGACTGCGCATTTAATGCGATCAGTTCTTGCAACGCCGGAGCGTGTTGCCGGGTCGACTCGTACAGCGCCGCCAGCGCGAGCCTCTCTTGCGAAGGCACGACTCCCTTGCGCGCGGCCAAGCCAGCGAGGATGTCGATCGCCTTGCGTCGAGATTCCAATTCGGGGCGGCGCGACAACAGCTGTGCATACAACCGCAAATCAACTTCTTCAGTGGGGAGTTGCTCGCCGCCGGCGCCCAGCAGGCCGGACGCCTCGTCAAAGGCCGCGCGGCTTCCGCGGGCGCCCAAGACGCTGGCGAGCAGACGTTTCGCATCATCGTCGGCAGGCGCCAGCGCCTGCGCGTCGCGAGCCATCTTTTCCGCCAACTCGAGATCACGACCGGCGAAAAAGGAGATGCCCGCGCGGAGCACGCCGAGGTCCTGCGGGAATTGTTGGGCGATATTGCGGTATGTCTTGTCGGCGGCCGTAGCGTCTCCGATCAAGGCGCTCGCTCGAGCGAGCAAGAGCGAGCGGTCCGGTTCCGGCAGCGACTTGTTTTGTTCCAAACGCTTGACCAACTGGCCGGCTTGATCGGCTTTTCCCGCGGCCACCAGCACGTTCAATAGCGACTCCCAGGCCAGCGAAAAATCCGCGCCTCCTTCCACGGCGCGACCCAACGAGGCCGCCGCCGCATCCGACTGACCGGAAAGCAATTGGGTTTGACCCAACCAAAACAATGCCACGGGGTCGCGCGGCCGCATTTGCGCGGCCTGCTCGGCGATTCGCAAGGCGCGATCGTTGCGGCCTTCGGCGACGGAGCGGGAAATCGCGGCGGCGGACAGTACGGGTGATCCGGCCAAGGTGTTCTCGATGGACGGAGAGAGCTGACCATTCGCGCCGGCCTGGTCAAACGCCAGTTCCACGAGCCGAGAACCGAGTCGGAGTTCCATTTCGGTACCGGCGCTAATGGCCACGGCGCGCTCGTATGCGGCGATCGCCTGATCGAATCGCTGCTGCCGCTCGGCGACCTCGGCCTCCAATTGGATCGCCAGCAGCCAGTCGGGCCGCACCTTAGTGATCGCGCTCGCCAATGCTGCCGCGTCGGCCAACGCCGCGTTATCCGACTCAGGGTTCTGTATCAACCGGTGTGCGCGAAAATAACGCCATTCCGTGCTATCGGCGCCGTCGAGTTCTCGCAGCAGTTCTTCGTAGCGCTCCAGATTCGCCCAATCCTTGGTCTCTAAAAATAGCCCTGCCAATAAGCGGACCGCCTCGCGCCGGTCGGGCGACTTGCTTTGCGCAGCGGCCTCTAGCGGCTGCCTGGCCTCGGCAAATCGCGATTGGGACAACAACAGCCGCGCCAAGGCCATGTCCAGAGCGTTGGCTTGCTCGTCCGCCGCGCCGCCCCGCGCGTTCCGCAGCGCCTGCTCCGCGGCCGCCAGTCGCCCCTCGTTCTTCAGCAGCTCCGACCGCATGAGCGCCACTTCGGCAGGCGTCGACACCTTGGCGAGCTGCGCAAAACAACGCTCCGCGTCGTCGGCGGCGTCCACCGCGTGATACGCGGCAATGAGCGCACGCCATTCCGCGGGAGTACTTGCCGGAGACTCCTCGGCGGTTTGAATCGCGGTCATCGCGGCGGCCCGATCGCGTGCTTCCAGTTCCACTTGAGCGGTCAACAGACAGGCACGAAATCGTGTCGCAGGTTGCTCGCGCAAGGCGGCAAGCTGACGTCGCACATCGGACCAGTCACGGTCTTCCAGACGCAATGCGCGGATGCGGCTGATGATCTGGTCCAATTGGGAGATCACGTCGCCGGTGTTCAAGTTCAGATGAGGGGCCGCTAAATCAGGTCGGCCGGCCGCCGTCCAAGCCCGCGCCGCCCCACGGTGTGCATCGGCGGAGGAGGGTGAAAGTCGCAGCGCTTGTTCGTACGCGCGAGCCGCGCGATCCGCCTCTCGCAACGCTTCCCGACTACGGCCGAGCGACATCCAAGTCTGGTAGGAACTCCCCGCCCAACTCAATCGCCTGGCATCGGCGTCAACGCCGATATTCTCCTCCGCGCGCGTCAATCGCTCGAACGCTTCCGCGGCGGCCGAGAGTTCACCGCGCGATTGCAGGCGCTCCGCACTAAGTCGATCGATTTCCACCTGCGCGAGCGAACGTACCGCGGTGCTCCAGGCCAATTGATTCGCCGCACGCAGCGCGTTCAATTCGCTGAGTGTGCCGTCGAGTTGTTTATCCTGGCCGCTCGCGAGGTAAATCCTCGCCTGCCAAAGCTTCAACTCGAAGTCGTTTTCGGAGATTTGCTTCAGTCCGTCGTTCACCGCCTGTTCGGCGGCTGCCACCGATTGACCGTTGGGCTCAGCCGCTTCGAGGAGCATGAGCGTGCGCACTAGCCCGATGTAGGCGCGACGGTCCAAGGGTGCGGCTTTGCGGGCTGCTTCAAAGTGTTGCATCGCAGTCCGCAGTGCGTCCGGCTGGCCCTGAGCCGATGCGACGGCGAATTCGCCCGCCGCCATCCAAACTTCGCCGTCGCTTTGCCGCGCGCACGCGACGGCCGATTCCAGATCCGCGGACGCCGCTGTCGCGTTCGTCGCCAGCCGATAGCGATAACGCGTCAAATAGGACATGGCGAGGTCGGGATGGCGCGCGACGAGATCGTCCATTGCTTGGTCCGCGAGGGCATTGCGCTCCTCCGGCGAAGGCGGTGTTGAGGCGCCGAGCAACTGCACCGCGGGATCCCGATAAAGGGCTGCCAAGCGAATTGAAAGTTCAATGTCGTCATCGGACGGCGGGGCGCCTTGGACGGCGGCCAGGATCGCCGCCAGAACTTCATTCCAATTCGCCTTCTCGGTGTCCGCCGCAGCCAGTTCGAAAAGGGCCAACGCGCGCACGACGCCCGCCGACTTTTGTTCATCCGCAGTTCCCTGCTGTCCCACGAGCGCGGACTGTGTAATGGCATCCTCGTAGCGCCCAGTATCGAGCAACAAGCGAGCATATCGCAAGCGGAGCGTCGCGTTATTGGTCAACCCAGGCCTAGCTAGCACTCGTCCATGCACGCGCGCAGCGTCGACAAGTCCATTGAAACTGTTGGCCCGTTGGTCTTCGGCCTTGGCAAGCATTTGCCAGGCTTCGTCGTCGTCCGGCGACATCTGCAAATAACGTCGCAGCGACTTGACCAGCGGCTCCCATTCCTCTTGTTGTTCTTGTCGGCGTGCGCGTTCCAGCAGCAAGGCGGAACTCTTAGCGAATTGGTAGTCGTGCCAAAAATAGAGGGCGACGGCCAGCAGCGCGAACACGCCGCAAAACCAGGCGGCGAAGCGGTAGTTGAATTGCCAGCGGGATTTGGAGTTAATCATGACAGTCAGCGATCGGGAGGCGCCGGGGCGCGGAATCAGCCATTGCTAGGCATTTTTCTGTCGAAACGCGTATTCGCCGTATTTGCTGGCGTAGGTCCGCGGGGACACGCCGCTCAGCACGACTCCCAGCGTCTTCGCGCCAGCCATGCGCAGCCGCTGCTGCAGCACCTGCACCTGACTCTGCTTCGTGACGTCGCGCAATGCGCAAATCAGCACGCCGTCGGCAAGTTTGCAAACCGACAGCGATTCCCCGACGGCCAACACGGGGGGCGTATCCAACACAACGTAGCGGTACTCTTTGCGCAGTTCGTCCAGCAGTTCCCGCAGGCGATCCTGGTGCAGCAAAATGTGCGGGTGAGCGTTCGCCCTGCCAGCCGGCAGCAAATACACGTTCTTCGCCGCGGTGGGATGGATCGCCTCGCTAAGCGAACACTGACCGAGCATCACTTCGACCAACCCGGGCGAAAGCGGCAAGCCGTAGATCTCATGCATGTCCGGATCGCGCACGTCGGCGTCCACCAGGATCACCGGAGCATGAGTACACTGGGCCAAACTGATCGACAATTGTGCTGAAAGACTAGTCTTTCCTTCGCCGCTGACCGCGCTGGTCAAGGCCACGACGTGCAAATCGTCGCCGGCCGCCAGCAACATGCTACGGCACAAGTAATGAACGCTGTCCTCAAAGGCGGCGCGCTGCACAATGAAGCCTTGTTCGGCGCGACTCGTCGCCAAACGCGGACGACTGGGCAGGGCGGTGATTTCGCCAAACAGCGGCGCCTGACCGGCGGACGAAAGTTCTTCCCCCGCGCTAATGCGTTGCGTTTTGAACTCCCACAACAGCGCGAGCGCCAGCGGCGCCAATAATCCTCCCAGCACGCCCATGCCAAACTTCTTCCAGGGCAGGATTTCCGTAGGCGAGGATGGCGCGCGGGCCTTGCGCAGCACTTCGACGCGCGACGGTGCGCGGTTTTCCGTCGTCAACTCATTGATGCGATTCTGCAGCGTCTCGAATACCCCCGCTTCGCGAGACAGGTCCCCTTTGGCGAATTCGAGCATCACCGCGGTCTCGCCGGAGCCCTGATGCGATTGCCGGATCTTGGCGATCCGTTCCTTGAGCAACACCTCGCGTGTTTCGTGAGTTCGGATTCTCGCTTGCAGGGCGGCTACGTTTTCGTCGAAGGAGACTTGCCCCTGAATCGCCGCCCGCGTCGAAAGCATCTTAATCGCATCTTGGCGGACCTTGTCTTCCGTTGTGCGTACGAGCACTTCAGCGTCGGCGACGCGCTTCCTCAGGCGAGCCAAGAGCGGATCGTTCGCGCCCCGCGTCGACGCCGCGGCGCTGTCGTCGAACAATTGGCGTTCCTGCGCCGCCACGGCGCGCGCCCTAAGCACTTCTTCATGCTGCTCGATGGCGCCTTGCACCAGCACTTCCGGCGGCTCATAGCGATGTTCGGTCTGCGACTTTTGCATGGCTTGCAGTTCCGCCGTCAGGACAGCCCGGTCGACTTCACTGGAACCCAGGTCCGACAACAGTGCCGCCAATTCTTGCGGATTCCCGAAGACGACCGCCGCGTTATCGCTGGCGCCGATAACTTCTTCGCCCGTCAACTTCTTGGCCAATGCCTGCACGTTGGCGCGGAGGCCCGTCAAAATCGTGTAGTGCGATTTCGCCACTTCTTCGAGATTCTCAATGATCGTTTTGCGGCGCTCCACGCCCTCGTCGTCATACGACTTCGTGTACTCTTCCAACACGGCATTCACGAGATTGGCCGCGTCCGTAGGCGAACCTGCGGCGTAGGTAACCTGGTAAAGTTCCGAATCGTTGTCCGATTCCACCGAAATTGTTTTTCCCAGCGTGGCCACGGGGTTGGACATCGCCCTGATCTCGGGAATCGCCGCGATCGGCGCCCGCTCCAGCACGGGCTCAATGACCACCGGGCTGCGAATCAGCTGTAATTGCGTGCGAACAAAAACGTCTTGCGACCCCATCGAAACGCCGCCCGCGGCGCTTTGAGACACCAAAAACGGCGCGCTTGACTCGATTTTAAGCCAGGCTTCCGCTCGATACACCGGCCGAAAAGTCGCCCAGACGCCGAGCACCGCCAAGGACGCCAATAATGCGCCGGCCGGCAGACAGGCATGCCACCACCGCCGCCAAGTGTGCCAAATCAGCGCGGCGTTCAATCCGCCGGCCGAAGCCGGCGAGTCGGGCGATGCCCCGACGTCGGCGTCGTGCCGCTGCACAATGGGCGGTTGCCACGGCGACAAGATGCGTGGCACGATCGCGTCGGATTCGTCTTGGATGTGATTCATGGGGCCGGCCACTTCAAACTAAAGTACAAACGTCGCCCGAGGCTTAGCTCGTCGCGGCGGGTGTTACGTCCATTCCGATCAAAGAGGACTTTCCCGCCTCTTCATATTCCACGAATAGTTTTCCACACAGCCAGAGGACGAGGCCGAACAGCAGCGCCGCGGCGCAATTGGTGACCCATCCCGCCGCGTCATGGGAAAACGTCTTGCCGGCGTCCGACGAGACGTGCTCGTACAAGAACGCGGTAATGGTGACCCGCGTGACGTTGGCCAATACCGCCACCGGAACCGCGGCGACAATCAAGATTGACTTTTGCCACCAAGGCTTTCGCGAGAACATCACATAGGCCGAGGCCAGGGCGGTGATTCCCACCAACATTCTCAGGCCGCTGCATTCCTGCGCGACGTCCAACTCCTGCTCACTCATCAAGATCTTCACGCCTTCTTCCACGGCGGGTTGTCCCAACGTTTGTAACGCCCAGCAACTGGCCTTGGTCGCGACCTGGCGCAGCGGCATCCCCATCGCGTACTCCATGCGGTAGGGCAACGGCACCATGAACAGTAGAAACAGCAACGACGGCATACACCATCGCAGCAGTGGCCAGCCGCCATACCAGATGCATACGCCGGTCAACCAGAAAGGGATCGACCAACCGTCAAAAGACGGCAAGAAGATGCGCGCTCCCAGGTAGCGGAACAACGTAGCACTGGCCACAACACCCAACCCCACCAGCGGCGCCGGCGCCCAGACCTGCGGGCAATCCGCGCGCCGAAACCAAAGAAACGCCAGTGCCAACGGCGGCACTAAGAATCCGTGGGAATAATCGGCCACGCGCTCCCATCGATCGACCAGTTCGACGATTGTTGTCCAATAGGACCACAAAAACACCGTGGCAAAGAGTGCCCCCCACGCCAATGCCCATTGGGTGGTTTTGACGCCCAGCGGCGCTGCCGTGACGGTTGGCTGCGAAGGCAGCTCACCTCGTTCGGAGATTCGCAGGTTCGGTTTGTGTCGAGCTTTATGGCTCATAGATCAGTTTTCCTTCGCCGCGTTTCCGCTCGATCGATGGCGTCCGAGCAACGCGCTTCGTATTTCGTCCAACCGCCGCGGGGGAGACTCGCACGCCTTCGGCGCAGACTCCGTCCCCATGGGTGTACACCCTTCGCCGTTTTGGCGGTCCTTGCTCACCAATGATATGTCTCAGAAACACGCCGAGCGGCGGCTAGCAGTTGCCATTGCAATGGCATGCCGTTCGCCAATTCGGAATTTAGACACAAGAGAAGGCGCGCACCAGCAGTTCCGCTGCGCCGAAGCGGCGGAGAAGTATCCGCGAAACTGCTTTATCCGTCGACCCGCTACGCCGATGCCTGCCCTTGGTGTCGGGTTCCTGTCTGCCTTGACGGGATTCCCATATCGTACAATTGGGGGTGTCCCTGTCAACCATTTGGATCCCACGCTCGGCCCAGCCGAGCCCCCTGGGTGACGCAATCTTTGGAATGTCGTGGATTGCCCGGTCGCAGCGTCAGCGAGCGTCAAGCACGTTCCGCAGAATTATGCCGACCCCTGGCACCGAGCTTCAAGGCATCATTGAACCCGAGACCGACGTCGCCTCCGCATCCGGCGTATAGTCGGCATAACCACTATCCCGATCGCGATGGCGGTCAAAATCCGCGTGCTCGGCTCAGGAACTGCCGACCGGCCAGCCGCCAACCCGTCGGGCGACGATTCGACCGAAAACTGCAACCCCAGCGAATTCCTCACGCGATTCAGATCTTGGATATCCACGCGACCATCATACGGTAGCGTTTCGCCCAAGTAGCTGCTCAAAAGGTCGACGGACGAGCGGCCAAATGCATTCCGTACCAAATTGATATCTTGGATATCGATCGCGCCGTCTCGATTGGAGTCCGCCGGCAGAAACG
>JAWXBP010000285.1 GCA_034440135.1 Planctomycetia bacterium | reverse complement strand
GCAATGAAATTCGCGACTGGCGACCGGATTTAATTGTGCCCACGCCCATGCATTGGTTGCGGCGAGCCTGGCGCGGGGCGAACAGTCCGGAAATCGTGGCTGAGGCGGTCGGCGCGCCCCTCCAAGTGCCTTGCGCACGGTTTGGCCTGCGTCGGCAACGCTTTACCAAGCCGCAGGCGGGGTTGCCCCAACGGGAGCGGCGGTCGAATGTGCGGGGCGCATTCCGCGTCAATGCGGGCTACGATTTCCAGGACGCCCGGGTGTTGCTGGTCGATGACATCCTCACGACCGGGGCTACGCTAGGCGAAATGGGCCGCGTGGCTCGGGAGGCCGGGGCGACAGCGGTGGCTGCGGTCGTGTTGGCCCGGGCGTCGGGAGACTGGTAGCCACGTTCACGTCTGGGCGTCGGTGGTCCGCAAATACTAGAATCGACTTCGATGTCCACCGCCTTCCCCAAGCCCGAGCCACCATCCGCGAACAAACCGCGGCCGTTTCGCCGCGCCGTCATTCGCGGGCTGGGCGTCGTGCTGCCGCCGTTGTTGACGATTGTGATCCTGGTCTGGATCTACAACACGGTGAAGACGTACGTGCTGGAACCGGTGAAGGCGGGCACGCGTTACAGTGTCGCCTGGGCCGTCGAGGATGTGCGGACGGAATTGCCGAATCCGCGCGACACCGCGGAACCCAACGTGAAGGACTCGGACGACGGTCGCTATGCGCAGTTGCCGACGCGCGAGTACATCCCTGAGAAGGTTTACGACGTCGTCGTCGCCAGTGGGCGCCGTCTAGGGCTCGATCCGCCGCGTTCCGGCTTCGAGTTCTACCAGGTCTATGTCGAGGTAAAGCACCTGCCGAACTACGTCGTCGTGCCGGTGTTCCTGTGCGTGTTCGTGCTGGTGCTGTACTTCTTCGGCAAGTTCCTGGCCGCCGGCATCGGCCGCGTGTTCTGGAACTTGTTCGAGCGGTTGATTTTGCAATTGCCTTTGGTGAAGAACGTCTATTCCTCGGTGAAGCAAGTCACCGATTTGATGTTCAGCGACAACGACATTCAATTCAACCGTGTCGTGGCGATCGAGTATCCGCGCAAAGGCGCCTGGTCGCTGGGCTTCGTCACCGGCGAAGGCCTGATGGACATCCGCACCGCGGCCAATGAGCCCATGCTGAACATCATGGTTCCCAGTTCGCCGATGCCACTCACCGGCTGGACGCTGATCCTTCCACGCAGCGAAGTCATCGACCTCGACATGACGATCGATCAGGCCTGCCAATTCCTGATCAGTTGCGGCGTCGTCGTACCACAACAACAAATGGTCAACCTCTTCGAAAAGCAGCGGCCGTTCCCCGGCTTGGGTAACAACGGAGCAAACCAGGCAACCACGCCTCCCCGGGCGTTGGACGCACGCGAGCCCGACGCACCGCCGACGTGACAATGAACTGAAAACTGAAACCTGAAAACTATTCCCGCCTTCCCACCCCGAACTGGTCTCCATTCTGCACCGGCGCTCCGTCCGCCACGTCGATCTCCAGCATCTTCTCGCTCTGCACCGCGCGGCCTGCTTCGTCCGTTAATTGCGTGACAATTTGCTTCGACTTGACGTCGATCACCTGGCCCGTCGAGGGATAAGCGTAGTCTCCCTGGATCGTAAACGTCACCCAACCCGGCTCATCACGGAGCGTGATGCTCTCCTGCTGCTTTGGCGGCATCACCGTGTTGTCGAAGGTATGCAGCCGCTGATTGTGCGCGTCAGTGACCCATATCTCGGTTTCATCAGGCGTGAGGCCAATCCCGTGCGAAGGGCAACCATGCCGTTTGACGGCGCCTTTTTCGAAGCCCTGGACTTCAACGCGATGCAGCTTCTTGCCGGTCTTGAGATCGCCGATCTCGAAGCCAAGCAGCTCGTTCAGGTTCACGAAACAGAGCGTTTGCGCGCCATTCACCGTGAACGGGCGGATGCTGTGTGAAAACGGCCCAACGTCGCGCAACACCGCGTGATTCCGGGCGTCAACGACCTTCAAGTACGGCGAGCGCAAGGCGGCGAGATAGACTTCCGTGCCCGCCAGCCCGCAAACGGTATTGTGCGCCCCGGAATGCGGTTCGATCCGCTTCACGACTTCGCCGGTCGCGGCGTCGAGAAAGTTCCAGTGCTCTTTCTCGAGCGACGGCACATACAGGAACGCCCCATCCGGGCTGATCGCCAGGCGGTCGCAACCGCCGTCGTATTTACGCTCCCAGAGTACCTTTTCCGACTCCAAGTCCAAGCAAAGCACGTGTTGTAACGTGGTGATGTAGATGCGCTTCGTCTGGGCGCAGGCGCAAATGCCTTTCACGTTGAGCGGCTTGCCGTCGTCGCCGAGTCCGCCGGTCGGGATGCGTCGCAAGAAGCGATGCCCGTCGTCGATATCGAAAACCAGCAATCCATGACCGCCGAATTCGAGCAAATCGCGCACGCCCGGCGTGGCGACGTACAGCAAACGCTGAGTTTCCGCCGCACGAGCTGTGACGATCATCGTCACGAGGCACGCGACCATAGCAAATAGTCGAGCCGAGACGCACAGCGTTCGATGACCAAACGCTTGCTTAAGTGACCAGCGTGCGCCGGTGGCCGAGGCAACGCTCAGGCCGCCGCCACGATGCCCCGGCCAGTTCCACTTGTTGGCGTTCATGGTTCGCTCTTGCTCCAGATGGGGGCGAAAAGTCGTTGTGCGCGGGGCTGAGTGAGTCTAGGCGACGAGGCCAAGACTCGGACCGACCGATTTGAGCAACGATCTCTGTCCAGTCTAACAATATGCGCGGGGCCGGACTATCTCGACGACGACGTGGTGGCGCCTGCGATCTACGAACAGGTCGAGTTGAAACGGAACCCAGCCACGAGGCATCATGTCGAGTCCCGCTCCCCACTCCCCACGGCGAGCCAACGGAGCTAGTATTCCGACATGCACGCAGAAATTATCTCAATTGGCGACGAACTGACCAGCGGTCAGCGGCTCGATACGAATAGCCAGTGGCTCAGCCAACGACTGGGCGAGTTGGGCATCGCCACGCGGTTTCACACCACGGTGAGCGACGATCTCGCCAGCAACGTCGCGGTGTTCCGCGCCGCCGTCGAACGGGCCGATCTCGTGATCTCCACCGGCGGACTCGGACCAACGGCCGACGACCTCACACGCGAGGCGCTCGCGGAAATGCTGGGCCGCCAATTAGTCCAGGACGACGCGTCGCTGGAACACATCCGAGCGCTGTTTGCGCGCCGCCAACGGCCGATGCCGGAGCGAAATCTAGCCCAAGCCATGTTTCCCGCAGGCAGCCGCCCGATTCCCAACCCGCATGGCACGGCGCCGGGAATTGCTGTCGAAGCGCCGCGCGCCGACGGAAGCGTCTCGCGCGTCTTTTCCTTGCCGGGCGTGCCAGCCGAGTTGTTCGAAATGTGGGAACAAACCGTCGCGCCGGCCATCGTCACCCTGGCGGGTCGGCCGCAGGTGATCCGCCACCATTGTGTGCGCTGCTTTGGCGTCGGTGAGAGCGATCTGGAAGCCATGCTCCCAGATTTGATTCGCCGCGGCCGCGTACCGTCGGTCGGCATCACTGTCAGCGATGCGACCATTACGCTACGGATCACCTCCGTCGGCGATACATCCGAAGCGTGCGAAACCTCGATCGCGCCGACGCTGGCGACGATTCACGAATGCCTCGGCACGATTGTCTATGGTGCAGACGAGGACGAGCTCGCCGATGTCGTGCTGCGATTGCTAATCGAGCGCGGCGAATCACTCGTCACTCTGGAATGGGGACACGCGGGACTCGCCGCCGCAATGCATCAGGCGGTCGAGAAAGCGACAAACGGCAAGTCAGCCGATCGAGTCGAGCGAATCCGCGCCGCTTACCGAGGCGGATTGACGATCGCTGGCCCCGAAAGGGCAGGGTCGTTGCTGGAGTCCAATGTTGATTGGACTCAACTGACTCCCACGAGCGAAGGCATGGCGGTGGCGCTTGCAGAGGCGACTCCGCGCGGGTTGCCTTCCACCTGGCGGCTCGCCGCGGCGGCACTGCCGGAGTTTTTGCCAAGAGCGAACGAGCCAAATAGGTTTCATCTCGCGCTGAACGGCCCCATCGGCACACGGCACTTTTCCTTAGCGTATTCCGGACAACCGGCGCTGCTCAAACCGCGCGCGATGAAGCAAGCTATCAACGCGCTGCGGTTGGCGTTGCTTCAGTGATCGCAAGCTGCCTTTGCTGCGACGCCCACTCGACTTGCACGGCATCCGCCCCGATACTGAACCGCCTATGGAGCCAGGCGACTTGTTGCAGGATCGTTATCGGATTGAGCGCGAGATTGGGCGCGGGGAGTTCGGCGTCGTCTATTTGGCGCGCGACGAGCGGCAGTCCGTGCTGGTGGCGATCAAGGTCTTGCTCCCCTGGGCCAAGAAAAATGAGCAGTTCCGGCACCGCCTGAAGCGCGAGGCCAAGCTCGCCGGCATGCTTCATAGCCCGCACGCCGTCCGCATCTTCGAGCTGGTCGAGACCGCCGAGCAAGACTTGGCAATCGTAATGGAGTTTCTCGACGGAGAGAGTCTCCACGAATTGTTGGTCCGTGAGAGGCGGCTCGATCCGGCGCGCGTCTCGCGGCTCGCGACACAGATTCTCGAAGCGCTCGGCGAAGCCCATACCCTGGGCGTGATCCATCGCGACGTGAAGCCTGGCAACGTCGTCTTGCAGCGGACGGCCGATGGCGGCGAGCATGTGAAAGTGCTCGATTTCGGGATCGCGAAGATGGGGAGTGGCGCAAGTTCCTCGGACACCGCCAAACTTACGCAGCAAGGCGGCACCCTAGGCACGCCGGTCTACATGAGCCCCGAACAATGTCGCGGCGAGGAGCTCTCGCCTGCGAGCGATCTCTATTCGCTCGGCGTCGTGCTTTACGAGTTGCTCTCCGGTCGCGTCCCCTTCGACGATGAAAATCCGGTCCGCGTCCTGATGATGCACAACGACCAGCCACCTCCGCCGCTGGAGGCCAGCCTCGCCAACACCCAGATCGGGCAAGCGGTAATGCGGGCGCTCGAAAAAGAACCGACGAAGCGGTTCGCCAGCGCCCGCGATTTCGCGCTCGTCCTCGGCGCCGCGCCCAGCACGCCGCGGGTCAAACAGTGGACGGCCGAAGTCAAAGACCCTGGCCAAAAAAAACCGCCCAAAGCAAAGCAGCCAGCGAAGCCCGGCGGCGGCATCGTCGCAGCGCTCACACGCAACTGGCTAGTCTTCGTCGTAGCAGCCCTGATCGGCACCGCGTTGGCCGGCTATTTCCTGGATTGAATCGCAGGTCAGGCGCCGCCGTCAAAGTGAACGGTTCAGCAGCAGGAAGCATCGCCGCCACGTCCGGAGAGGTTGCGAACGACGTGCCTGACGTCAACCGACATCGCCTGCGATTCCAGCACTTCTCGCCCGAAATTCTCCGCCCCGACGCCTACAGCGCCTTCAATCGCCCGTCGTCCATTTCCACGCGTTGCTGGCAGCGCGCCGCCAACTCCGGGCTGTGCGTGACGACGATCATGATCGTCTCATCGGCCCGTTGCAGTTCTAGAAGTAAGTCCATGATGGTTGTGGCCGTGGTGCGATCCAAGTTGCCGGTCGGCTCGTCGGCCAGCAGCAACGTCGGCTGCATCACCAGTGCGCGCGCAATGGCCACGCGCTGGCGTTCGCCGCCGGAGAGTTCGGCCGGACGATGATCGATGCGGCTCGACAATCCCACGCGTTCCAGCAACTCTTTCGCCCGCGTCACGGAGGCCGGCTTGGTGGGCCCCAGCGCCAGCGCGGGAATGAGCGTGTTCTCCAGCACCGTGCATTGCGGCAACAGGTGATGGTCCTGAAACACAAACCCAATCCGCCGATTCCGAAACTCCGCCAACGTCGCCTCGGGCAACGCAAACGGATCCGCCCCATCCAGCCGCACCGTCCCGGCCGTGGGCCGATCCAACGTGCCAACGATATGCAAAAACGTACTCTTGCCGGACCCGCTGGGCCCGACGACAGCCAGGTTCTCCCCAGCTTTCAACGAGCAAGACACGCCGCGCAAGACGACGAGCGGCTCCGCCCGCGTGGGGAAGGATTTTTCGAGATTTTCGACAACAAGTTGGGCCATAGAAAACAACGATCGTCAAATCCGTAGGTCAGGCACCCCAGCCAAAGCAAAAATAGTAAGCGAGACGCCCCGATTCCGCCAGCGCCCAGAACCGCTGACGGCGAATTGCCTGACATGCATTCGGTCAATAAGCATGGGGCATTGCTTAGCGCTACAGCAGGTCAGAACGCGACGGTTTACCTAGCGATCGTCGAGAAATCCGGGTCGCATCCCGTGTATCTTGGGTAGATCAGGATCGACGATCTGAGTGTCCGAAAAGTACCAACGGCAACTCGACCACTTCCAATCTTCGGCGCGTGTAACCAAGGCACGACGGACTGGGTTCAAGTGCAAGTAGTCAACCGCCGCTAGGGCGACCTTCGAAGTTGTAATATTTCGATCGTACCCGGCTCCTTCCTGCCAAAATCGAAACGCCGTCTTTCCAGGGCGCTCCAAAACGGTGAGTCCATTCAGCGATGGATCGCCGCAATCGATTAAGACTTGCTTGATGCGGAAGGATGAGGGCCGTTTGATCGCCGCCAAGTAGCCCGGCAGGTCCGGCTCCGCGTCGATCGGATCAATCAGCAAGTGTACGTGCTCCGGCATGATTACAAATGCGACAAGTCGTATCCGATAGCGTTCGTTCGCTGCGTCCACGGCACGGCAGAGAATTACTTTTAGACCGTCGTCCTCCAGTAATGGTCGGCGGAGGTAACACGAGAACGTCAACTCGTGCAAATCACCCGGCGTGTGATACCGCTTCAAACGCTTCTGGTGGCGATTGTCCATGTCGCAAAGCCTCGATCCCCTGAACGATACTTCAACGAGATGCCAAATGAGACGTTGAGCCTACAATGCCTGCAGGCGGGGTGCCACTGGCGGCTCGTCCGCCAGTGCGGGGCTGGCAGCAACGTCGGCTACCTGTGCGATTCTGGCAAGGCATTTTGCCAGTAGCAAGTGTCTACTGCCGAATCTAGCGACGACGTTCAAGACAGTCCGCCGGTCCCCGACCCACACTGGCGGACGAGCCGCCAGTGGCACCCCGCGCGCAACACGATTCATAGCTCGGATTCGGAACGACTCCGATGTCGCTCAAATCCGTCGGTCAGGACCTGCATCAGATGGTCGAAGCTCATTTGTAGCGCGTTGGGCGAAATAGCGATGGGGCTTCCAACCAATTTCACATTCGCGGCCGTCAGCATGCGGCAAAGATAGTTGCCGCGCTTGATGTACTTCTCGGGTTCCTTCACAAAGATGACTACGAAGCGTTGTCCAGAGATTTCCCACTGCCCCACGCCAACGACATCCGTCCAGGGAACGCTACCGCCCGCCACGGCGCTCGAATTATCCAGAATTCCGGTCTCGTCAATGACTAAACCAGGCCGGTCATCGAATAGCTTCAAAGTGCCGTAGATCGCACACGCTCCGAAGAATCGTGTGCCTACGACGGAGGTCGCCCGGACAACTATCGGATGGTAGCGCCGTTGGGCATCCGCAATTGACCAGAGCCAGATGCTGCCAACGACGAATGCTACGGCGCCAAGAAGCAGTAAGACGTTCTTCCCTTTGCTCAAGGGAATGACCACCTCTCCCGACGTATAGGATTGCATTGGTTCCACTCTTGGTTGTGTACGGTCACAGTTTCTAATCGCATGCGCAGCAATCACAATGTAATTTCCTCACACCACCACCTTCCCCACATCCCCCTCCACTTCCCGCACATACCGCGGCACCGCATACCCCGGCAACCGCCCGCGCAACTCCTCCATAATCGCCAACCCCACCCGTTCCTCCACCTCGAAATGCGCCGCCCCATGCACGCGATCGAGTTGGTGCAAGTAGTAAGGCATCAAGCGGAGGTTCACCAGCCGCTCGCACAACTCCGCTAAGACCTCCGCCGAGTCGTTCACGCCGCGGAGCAACACCGCCTGGTTGAGGACTGGGATGCCGTGGTCGACCAACATCCCCAACGCCTGTTCCACTGCTCCGTCAATTTCGGCCGGGTGATTGGCGTGGACGACCATGATCGGGGCCAGCCGGGTGCCGTGGAGCCAGTCCAATAAGGCTGGCGTGACCCGTTCCGGGAGCACGATGGGGAGCCGGGTGTGGACCCGCAGCCGACGCAGGTGCGGGATTTCGGCCAACCGGTCGGCGAGTTGGGCCAGGGTCGCGTCGACCAGCGTGAGCGGGTCTCCGCCGGAGAGAATGACTTCCTGCACCGTCGGGTCGGCCTCGATGAGCCGAATGGCCGGCTCCCAATCGGCCAGCGAGCGGGGGGATTCCTCGTACGGGTAGTGGCGGCGGAAGCAGTACCTGCAATGGACGGCACAGGCCCCGGTCGTTACCATTAAGGTCCGTCCGTGGTACTTTTGCAGCAGACCGGGACGCAGCACCGCGTGAGCGTCCCCGACCGGGTCGGCGCTGAAGCCGGGCGCCGCGGTCAGCTCCTCCCCCAGCGGCAGCACTTGCCGCAGCAGGGGATCGCTTGGGTCGCCCGGACGCATTCGGGCGACGTACCCCCGCGGCGCAAAGAGCGGGAAGGTTCGCGCCGCCTGAATGGCGGCCGCCTCCACGTCGGCCGACAGCCCCAACAGCCGGCACAACTCCCGAGGATCGCGAACAGCGTCCTTGAGCGAGTGCTGCCAGCGGGCGGCGGACGGGGGAGCGACGGGCGAAGCGTTCATCGAGGCCTAACAGTAAAAAGTACGGATGTCGAAGAGATTCACCACGGAGGCACGGAGAACACGGAGGTGAGAGAGATTTGAAACGCAGAGGCGCAGAGACGCTGAGGTATTGGTTGAGACTCGGTTGAGGAGGTTACTTCATGCAAGTGACTGCCCTCTTTCCCTCTCAATCTCCACTCCGCGACTCAGCGCCTCCGCGTTAAAAATGGTTTCCCTCTCATCTCCGTGTTTCTCCGTGCCTCCGTGGTGAATCCTCCTCACACAGCATATTCAACTGGACCATTTCAGCCAATCAGGAACATTGCGTGGGATCCTACAGCACCAGCGACTTCAAGAAGGGCCTGAAGGTACAGATCGACGGCGATCCGTACCTGATCATCGAGTGCAATTTCGTCAAGCCCGGCAAGGGGAACGCGCTTTACAAGTGCAAGCTCCGCAACCTGCTGCGGAACACGCAACTTGAGCGGACCTACAAGGGGGGCGACACGCTGGAGTCGGCCGACGTGACCGAAATCCAAGCCCAGTTCCTCTACAAGCAAGGGGACAAGTTCTTCTTCATGGACAACATTACGTACGAACAGTACGAATTGTCGGCCGAGCAGGTGGACGACACCTGGAAGTATCTCAAGGAGGCCATGGTCTGCAGCATGATGCTGTTCAACGACAACCCGATCAGCGTCACGCCGCCCAACCACGTGGTGCTGAAGATCGAATACTGCGAACCCTCGGTCCGCGGCAACACCGCCACCGGGCTCAGTAAGCCGGTGAAAGTGGAAACCGGCGCCGAAATGATCTGCCCAGCCTTCGTCGAAATCGGCGAATACATCAGGGTCGATACCCGCACGGCGGAATACATCGAGCGGGTGAAGGAACCGGTGTAGGGAATAGTGATGAGTGCGGAGTGATGAGTGATGAGTTGGCCAGTCCCTTACTCATCACTCCGCACTCATCACTCATCACTCATCACTGGCGCCGGAGTAGACAAGGTTCAATTCCTGGCACCTTGCAGCATTGTCGATTTATGCCTCGACGTCGCACCGGCGCTGCTGAGTTGTCGCGGCTGTTCGAGGCCGCGGCGCGGCCGGTGTTTTTGATCGATTGCGACGGCCGGCTGGCGTATCTCAACGCCGCTTGCGCGATGTGGCTGGGGATCGACGCCGACGCGGAGTTGGACGTCTGCCGGTACAGCCAAGGCGACGCGACGAACGCCGCGAAATCGCTGGCCGCCGGACTATGTCCCCCGCCGGAGGTTTTTCGCGGCGAACGAGTGACAGCGACCGTCGCGCGCTCGGCCGCCGATAGAACCGTCAGCCAACGCCGCTGCGAGTTTATTCCGTTAGTGCTCATAGATGGCGTGGAAGACGAGCAAGCGGTGCTTGGGGTCGTCGACTCGAACGAGCTTCCCACGGTCGAGGATCCGCCCAGCGACGATGCCCGCGAGTTGCATGCCGCGCTGCAGCGCACGCAGCATTGGCTGCGCGGCAAATACCGGCCCGAATCGCTGGCGGGACGGAGCGCCGGCATCCGTCGTGTGCGGCGCCAGGTCAAACTCGCTGCCGCGTCGCGCGTGCCGGTGTTGATTTGCGGCTCGGCCGGCAGCGGTCGACAGCATGCTGCCCGGGCCATTCATTTTTCCCAGCCAGAACCGCTCGGCGTGTTCATTCCGTTGGCATGCGCTACGCTCGGCGCGGACGCGGTGCTCGAACATGTTAGCGCCCTGGCGTTGTCAGCGGAACGCGATCCGTCCAAAACGCCAACGCTTTTGTTGCGCGACGTCGAGGCGCTCGACATCTTCGCGCAAGATAAACTCGCGGCGCGATTGTCCAGCGGCCGCGCTGGCGGACGCTGGATCGCCACGAGTCTAACGCCCGTCGACGAACTGGTGGCCGCGGGCACATTTCACGCCGACTTGGCGGCACTGTTGACGACGTTGGTCATTCGCATGCCGGCGTTCGCCGAGCGCGCCGAGGACTTGCCGCTCGTGGCCCAGGCCATGCTCGAAGAAATCAACGGACGCTCGGCCCGACAACTTTCCGGCTTCACACCGGAAGCCCTCGACGTCCTGGCGGCGCATCCGCCCCGTGGCGGCTGGGACGAACTCGCGGAGTGGATTCGCCAAGCCCATAAACGCAGCACCGGGCTATTCATCGATCGTGCCGCGCTGCCAGACCGCGCCCGGTTCGTCGCGGAAGCCGCCGCGTATCGCCGCCCGGAGGAAGAGCGCATCGACCTGGAACAGTTTCTGGGCGAGATCGAACTGGAACTGATTCAACGTGCACTGACAAAAGCAAAAGGAAACAAGACCAAAGCCGCGGAACTCCTCAGTATGAATCGCCCGAGGTTCTATCGGCGATTAGTGCAGTTGGGGCTGGAGGAGCAGGGAAGTGACGAGTGATGACTGCGGAATGAGGAACGAACTGAGCTTTGCACGATCATGAGCGATTCCCGCCCTGTCATTCTCATCTGCGAGTCGGGCCTCCGCTGGACGGCCGCTTGGCGTCGCGGCGACGCGCAGGTGAAGGCACGCTTGGAGACAGTGAACTCCTTGGCAGCGTGCGAGGAACGGCTCCGTAGCGCGCCGGCATCGTTTTTGGTCCTGGAGGCAAGCCTGGGTGGAATGCCGGTGTTGCTCGAATGGCTGACGCTTCAATTCATTGAGCGACAAGAACTGGCGGTCGCGATCGTCGGCGACACCAGTCTCAACGAATGGCGATATGGTTTGATGGAACGCGACGCCATCCTGGTCGCCACCAGCGAGCGGCAATTACCGGCAGTGTGCACCGCGGCCCAGCGGCACGTATCTAGTTGGCAACCGCGCGAATTATCCATGCGCGAACGGACCTTAAATAGCCTGCCCTGGAGCGATACGAGCCCGTAGCGCCAGCGAGGGAGAGTTGACGTCGACAAGCGCATCCGGATGAAACTCGCAACGACACCGCACACAAGTATTGATGTTACGTCGTTGAGAGCTTCGTCCGTAACTTGTGGTCAACGTCCACTCCCCCTCGCTGGCGCTACGGGCTGGTGTAGGAAGTCAATGCGATTTCAGCCTTAGGAACGTCCATGTCCGACGTACATGAATGGGAATTCTGGATCGACGTCGGCGGGACGTTTACCGATTGCTTTGCGCGCCATCGCGACGGCACAACACGCCGGCTGAAACTGCTCAGTTCCGGCATTACGAAAGGCACGGTCGCGGACGGCTCCAACGCTGTTGCGATCATCGATCCAGCGCGCAAGCGCGACCCGGCACAATTCTGGCGAGGCTTTCGCCTGCGCTTGCTGGCGAAAGACGGCGCACGAATGGCAGATGCCGCCGTTGCCGATTTCGACCGCGCTGACGGGCGGCTTCATTTCCACGATGCATTCTCCGTTGAGCCGGCGCCGGGCATGCGCTATGAACTTTCTTCCGGCGAGGAATCGCCCGTGTTGGCGGTGCGTTATCTGCTCGGCTTGCAACAGGATGAGCCCATTCCGCCAGTCGCGATGCGGCTCGGCACAACTCGCGGCACCAATGCCTTGCTCACGCGACGAGGCGCCCGGACTGCATTCGTCACCACGCGCGGCTTCGGCGACGTGCTGCGCATCGGCTACCAGCAACGTCCCAAATTGTTTCAACTTGATATTGAAAAACCATCGCCGTTGTTCAGCGCGGTTGTCGAGATCGATGAGCGCGTCTTGGCGGATGGCACAGTCCGACAAGAGCCAAATCCAGACGAAGTTCGCCAGCAGATACTCGAATTGCAATCGCAAGGCGTCGAATCGATCGCGATCTGCCTGTTGCATGCCGATCGCTTTTCCGCGCATGAGCGCATCGTGGCGCAGGCGGCGCGCGACGTCGGATTCCGCGAGATCAGCGTCTCGCATGAAGTGGCGCCGCTGGTGAAGATCGTCGCCCGCGGCGATACCACTGTCGTCGACGCGTATTTGAATCCCGTGTTGCGGTGCTATGTGGAGTCGCTTTCCGCGGCGCTCCCGGATAGTTCGTTGCGCCTGATGACGTCTGCCGGCGGACTTGTCACGCCGCAACAGTTTCGCGGCAAGGACAGCATCTTGTCAGGCCCGGCCGGCGGTGTGGTCGGGTTCGCATGCGCAGCGCAGACGGCCGGCTTCGAGCGCGCGATCGGCTTCGACATGGGCGGCACCAGTACGGACGTGGCGCGATTCGACGGCCGTTTCGAACATGAGTACGAAACCGAAAAGGCCGGCGTACGTGTCGTCGCGCCAATGCTTGCTATTCATACGGTCGCTGCTGGCGGAGGCTCGATCTGCGATTTCGAAGGGACGCGTCTCGTCGTCGGACCTGCGAGCGCCGGCGCCGATCCCGGCCCGGCCTGCTACGGACGCGGTGGTCCACTCACGGTCACGGACGTCAATCTGTTCCTGGGACGCATCCCCGAGGACCGCTTCCCATTCCCGCTCGATCGCGCCGCCGTGGAGCGCCGTTTGGACGAACTGTGTGTGAAAATGTCGCAACCACGCGAGCTTGTCGCGGCGGGCTGTCTGACCGTGGCGAATCAACACATGGCCCGCGCGATCCGTACCATCT
>JAWXBP010000284.1 GCA_034440135.1 Planctomycetia bacterium | reverse complement strand
GCGAAGGCAAGCGTTTGGAAGTCGACGGTTGCTGGTATCTGCAGCAGTTCAACAGTGCAACAGAACTGGACGCGCCATTTCACTCGCGAGTTGCAAGAGAGCTTGCCGAGTCCGACATCGGGGCAAGTAATCTGAGCGATATCCTCGCGGCTGTGCATTCGATGGTGGCATGGATCGGCGAACGTAATCGGACTAGGCAACAGCATTCCTTGGAGCATGATCGGAAGGAGAATCAACTTGAGACAGTTGAGTTGTCCACCAATCGACAGTTGACGGATGGCGAGCCAACGTCCGAAATTCCAGTCGACGAACCAAGGGCAGAACCGCTGGCGGCGGCGCTCCGACCGTTTAGTGGCGGCGAGATGGTATTTCTTGAAGATCGCGTTGAACTATGTAACGTCGACATATGTAGCGGTAGCCGCTCTGCGTCCGCTCGCAAAGCTCTAGAGCTTCTCGCCACCCAAACGAATGGCACATATATCGCCGTTGGGTCAGAAGAACTTGCGGAATTGCTCAAGCTAGACAAAGGTGCTCCGGGAGTCATCGGTCTGGTCCGAAACATCCGGACTCGGATTACAACGGCTCTAGCGCCGCAAGGCATTCGGTGTGAGCGAGAGGACGTCATTGCGCGGACGAACAGGGGCTATCAGCTTAGCGCAAAATTAAGGGTCCGAATTGCGTTTGGCCAGTCGCTAGCGGATGCAGGCGGGGGCAAACGCGAAAAAAATCTCGCCGGTGACCCCGATGGAAGTGACCCTAATGACCCTGATCGCCCGCGTTGGCGTGACCCTAATGGCCCTAATCGAGAAGCCCGGCACAACTGGATTCTTCAACAACTTGCCCTCAGACGGGAATTACGCGCACCGGACATTGCGAAAGAGCTCGGCTGTTCGCTGAAATCCGCGAAGCGCGACTTGAAGTCGCTGGCGAATGAGGGAAAAATCGAGTTCGCGGGATCGTCGCGCAGCGGAAGCTATCGGCTCCGGGATTCACAAAATCCAGATGCTTCCTCAAGCGGGGATTGACGTAAGTCGAAACGCTGCATGGATTTCTGCAGGAGGAACCGTTGCGATGTCGACGAAGGCGGCTAGAATCGGTTCAAACGAAGGACAGTCGCCCCGACTATCGTTAAGAACAAGCCGTTCGGCGAAAACGTCGAACGGCTTTCTCTTTGTGGTGTATAGGTTTACGTCGCCTAAAGTACGGTTCAAACACACCAAATCTAAGATCTCGCGTCGCACGGCGTTGTTTGAACGCCGCCACGTTTCCGCGGCGTTTTGGGCGAAGTCGAAGATCGCCACGGCCACCTTGTCCCGCGCCGGGTCTACGTCGCCGAGCGCAGCAAGCGATTCGTCTGTTTTGTTCGCTTCCGACTTCAGTTCGCTCGACTTGGACTTGTAGATGGCCTCTTCCACGTCGCCTGCGAGATAGGCGTTCAGCAGGCGGTCCAGCATAGCGGCCAACTCGCTCTTCCGCTTTGCGAGTGCCGTGAATTGACGCCGCAGCGACGATGCGACACTCCAGGACTTTCGGACACCGGCGCGGGCGAGGTTTACGCCGCTGGGGCCGGGGCGTGATCGGCGTCGAACCTGGTTGGCGGAACTGCGACGGCTACTCCAGGCGGCGATCTGAAAGTGAACCACATCGCCCGTTTCCCCCGCTTTTGACAGTTCTTTCCCCGCCAGCCTATACTTTCGATGGATCGGCGTTTACGGAATGGGCCTGTCCCTGGGGCGGCTGCGCCGGGGCCGGGGCGAAAAAGGGAATCCTGATGAATAAATACGGTTCGCTCTGTGATGATTTCTACGTGAACCTGAATCTCAGCACGGAGATGGAACTGCCCACCAACCGTGAGACGGTGCTGCAATACTTCGAGCGGGTGCAGAAGACGTACCCCACCATGCGGAACTTCTACTGCCGCGAAAAGGGGGATTTCGTCCTGGAAGAGGACAAAGACCGCGGCCAGTATCGCTGGTGTACGATCGAACAGCGCCGGCTCTGCTCTGGCCAGGTGAACCCAGACAGCGTCGAGATGGCCCTGGAGCAGCACCGCCTGGTGCTCGACCTGGCCCCCTACATGCTTTCGCTCAGCCCCTTGGACTGCGAGGCCATGGACCTGCTGTTCGGGTTCGATTTCACCTACCGCGGCAACCACAACCAACTGGTGGCCGAGGCCCTGGGAGTCAGCCCGGCCCTGGAGCGCCTCTTCGAGATGCCCGGCACCGGCGTGGTGAGCTACGAGCCAAACATCACCCTCTCGCTGGACGAGGACTGCCGGACCCAGTGCCGCCTGAGCATCGAGTCGCGGACGAACGCCTACCAGATCCGCACCGGCGAATACCCGGAAGAACAGCTCAGCGTCTATTTCACCGCGCGGCAATACGGCAGCCTGGGCCCCAAAACGACGTTCGTCGACGCCCTCAAAGAGCTCGCCGGCATCTGCGAGGACCTGGTGGATAAATACGTCGTCGAACAAGTCCTGCATCCACTCGCGGCGCTGCGATAGAGCTGGGAATGACGAATGTCGAAATCCGAATGACGAATGAATGCCGAATGCTCAAATGACGCATGTCCAAACGTGAGCGCAGCCCTGGAATTCTTCCCCATTCGTCATTCAGACATTCGGATTTCATTCGTCATTCGGATTTCGACATTCGTCATTCCCCTCTGGCCCTTCGCTAAACCATCCAAGACGCCCCCCTATGCCGCGCTTTAGCCGATTGGTTGATGCGATCGAGCCCGAGATCGCATTCGAAGTGTTGGCCCGGGCGCGCGAATTGACGGCCGCCGGGAAAGAAGTCATCGAGTTGGAAATCGGCGATAGCCCGTTTCCATCGACCGCGGCGGCGAAGAAGGCCGGCGCGGCGGCGATCAAGCGGAATGAGACGCGCTACTGCCCGTCGCTCGGCCTTCCCGAACTGCGTCGCGCGGCGGCCGATTACCTGAGCGAATCGCACGGCCTTGATCTGCGGGCCGAGAACATCATCGTCGGCCCGGGCGCGAAGACGTTCGAGCAATTGTTTTGCGAGGCGTTCATCGATGCTGGCGATAGCGTGCTGGTCTTCAGCCCGCATTTTCCCACCTACACGGCCAATATCCTGCGACGCAATGGCCGGATGTGGTTCGCACCCCTGCGAGAGGATCGCCAGTTTCGTCCCGATCCCAACGACGTGCAGCGCTTCTTAAGGGAGGAGCAGCGCCCGCGGGCCATCTTCCTGAACAGTCCGCACAACCCCACGGGCGGCGTCGCCCACGCGGAAGATCTCTGCCTGATCGCTGACCTGGTGCGCGGTCTCGACGTGATGATCTTCTCCGACGAGCCCTACGACCAGATGGTCTGGAATGGCCCGCATCGTTCCATACTCGAACATCCCGGCATGCTGGAGCAAACCGTTGCCGCTTATACGCTCAGTAAGTCGTACAGCATGAGCGGCTGGCGGATCGGCTTCGCGGCGGCGGAACCCGAAGTCGTCGCGGCGCTCGGCAAGCTGACGAACACCGCGCTCTCGTGCGTCTCGCCGATCTCCCAATGGGCGGCCGTGGCCGCGCTGCGGGAAGATCACGAAGAGCGCGACAAGACGATGCTGAAGTTTCGCAACAAAGTGAAACTTCTGTCCACCGCGCTCGACGGGATCGACGACGTGAGTTGTTCGATGCCCGGCGGGACGTTTTATGTCTTCCCGAACGTCTCGAAGATCTGCGAACGGCTCGATATCACGTCGCACGGGCTGGCCATGTATCTGCTGGAAGCGGCCGACGACAAACTCGGCGTGGCTTGTCTCGGCGGCGAGTGCTTCGGCGCGGCCGGCGCAGGCTTCCTGCGTTTCAGTTGCGCTCAAGACGATAAGCTCATCAAACGCGCTGTCGAATTCCTGCCGGACGCGTTCGCGAATAAACCGCGAGTCGAACAGTATCTCGCCGACGATCCTCGCTTCCGCCAAAGCGCTCCGGTACGCACCCATTAGCCCGTAGCGCAGAGAGCCGAAGTGAAGCCGCTACTCACCGAATCTGAAGTACTGTCGGGTGTCGCACGATTGGCGGCTGAAATTACGTCCAGCTATCGCGGACGCCCGCTGACGATGATCGGCGTCATGACCGGCAGCGTGGCGTTTCTAGCGGACTTGATGCGGCGGGTCGATTTGCCGCTCCGGGTCGGCGTGATTCAAGCGCGAAGCTACCGCGGCGGCGACACACGTCCCGGCGAACTGGCGATCCACAGCGAACTGGTGCCGGAAGTTCAGGATCGCGACGTGCTACTGGTCGACGACATCTTCGACACCGGCCGCACGCTGACCGCGCTGGTCCAGCGCATTTCCGAGTTGGGCGCGCGCAGCGTGCGAAGCTGCGTGTTGCTCAGCAAGCCGGCGCGCGTGGAGGTGACTTACCGGCCCGAGTTCGTTGGCTTCGAGATCCCCGACCGTTTCGTCGTCGGCTACGGCATGGACTACCTCGACGCCTACCGCAATCTGCCGCACGTGGCGGAGTTGGAAGACGCGGACCTGCACAGGGATCAGCGCCCGTGACGCCGCCGCGGATAGTGATGATCTCGCGGCGATTCTGGCCGTTGGTCGGCGGCGCGGAGACCGTCGTCGCCAATCTGGCGGCCGAATTCCAGCGCCAAGGCGCGCATTGCACGGTACTCACCGCGCAGTGGGAAAGCAATTGGCCGCGCGAGATCAAGCATCATGGCGTGCGCGTAGTCCGCATCCCGCAGCCGAGCCTGCGATTCTATGGCACCTGGCGCTATCAGCGCGGCCTGGCGCAATGGTTGACGGAACATCGCCAGGAGTACGATCTCGCTTACGTTTCGATGCTCAAGCACGACGCTTATGCCACCATCGGCGTGGCGAAGCAATTGCGATTTCCCGTCGTCCTGCGCGCCGAAGGCGCCGGCGTCACCGGGGACTGTTTCTGGCAACTCGACGCCAACTTCGGCCGCAAGATCAAGGAACGCTGCCTGCGCGCCGACGCCTTCATCGCCCCCAGCCGGACGATCGAAGAAGAACTGGTCGCCGCCGGCTACGCGCGCGATCGGATTCACTACTTACCGAACGGCGTGAGCCTTCGTCCCATACGGAACGAATCGGCCAAACGAGAAATCCGCGCTGCGCTTGCCGAGGCGGAACCGTCGCTCGCTGTAGGGCCCGATGCGCCAGTCGTGCTCTACACGGGCCGCCTGCATCCGGCGAAGGGATTGTCGACGCTCGTCGCGGCTTGGGACGCGATCAACGCGAGCCGCCCCGACGCGCGGCTCTGGTTGATCGGCGAAGGCCCCGCCAAGGCCGAGTTACATCAGCAAATTGACGCGCTCGGCCTCCAGGGTCGCGCCGTCATCGCCGGACCGTTCGATCAGGTCGACGATTTGCTCCAGGCTGCCGACTTGTTCGTGCTCCCTTCTCGCGAAGAGGGAATGTCGATTTCGTTACTTGAAGCAATGTCTGCCGGATTACCCGTCGTCGCAACGCAAATACCGGGCAACGAAACGTTGATCACGTCTGACCGGCACGGCCTGCTCGTTCCGGTCGATGACGCCGGCGTGCTGGCCGGAACCGTGCTTCGACTACTTTGCGAGCCCACTTTCGCGGCACAACTGGGGGCGATAGCGCGTGCAAGAGTAGCGACGGAATACTCCTTAGCACAGGCCGCCCAAGCGCATGGAACACTGTTCGACACGTGTCGGAAGTGCCACAATACGCCACTGAAAACTGAAAACTGAACACTTCAAACTTCAAACTCCAGCCATGCCCTCCTTCAAGCAACTCCTGGCCGGCCCCGATCTGATCCGCGTCTTCGCGCTCGGGCGCGTGATGCATCCTGTGATCGTGGAGATGTTCGGCCTGGCGGGCGGGTACCATGGATTTTGGTTCGATCTGGAGCATTCGTTCATCTCCACCTAACAGATCACCATGGCCGCGATCACGGCCCGGGCGAATGGGATGGACTCGTTCGTGCGGATGCCGCCGACCGGGTACTGGCAGGTGACACAATGCCTGGAGGCCGGCGCCGGCGGCGTGATGGGGGCGCAGATTCGCTCGGCGGATCATGCGCGGGAGTTCAACTCCTGGTGCCGCTTCGCGCCGCAGGGCGTGCGCGGCCTGAACATGGGCGGGCGCGACGCGGACTACACGCACAAGCCGCTGGCGAAGTTCGCCGAGGACGCGAATCGCGACGTGTTCGTGGCCATCCAGATCGAAACGCTCGGCGCGCTGGAAGACGCCGACGCGATCGCCGCCATCGAAGGCGTCGATCTGTTATTCATCGGCCCGGCGGATCTATCACTGGTGCTCGGCGTCGTCGGACAGTTTCACCACGACAAACTCTGGGAAGCGATCGACCGCGTGGCGAAGGCGTGCAAAAAGCACGGCAAGCACTGGGGCTGCGTTGCCCCGGACGGCCCGTTCGCCGAACGCGCCGTGGAGCTCGGCTGCCGGATGCCGACGATCGGCAACGAAATGCACGTTCTGCGCCGCGGCATTGCTTCGTTGCAAAGCGCCTATGGGAAGGTGTTCGAACGGACGACATAAGCGCGGCGCTCTTCTGTAGCCGAGGTCTGTGACCTCGGTGCGTTGGACTTAGCAATCTTGAACCACGAAAGGCACGAAATACACGAACATTTTTAGGCGTGGCACAGTTCAATAACGCGCGATGCGCGCAAGGCTCCGAAAAACTCGTTCGTGCTTTTCGTGCCTTTCGTGGTGCAAGTTCTGCATTAAAGTCCGCGCGTGAACCTTTGCCTCGTCCAACCTCCGAGGTCACAGACCTCGGCTACAGACAGTGGGACAATTGAGACGTTCGCTATCGGCGGCGCAGCCTGGCGTAAAGTCGTCGGCAGGGCTCGATCAGGCCGGCGATGATCATCAGGAGCATCGGGAGCGTGACGAGGATCACGACCCAGAATTTGGCTTCCATCGCGGAGGTGACGTTCGCGGCATTCACGCCGCGGAGGAGTCCTTGCCAGATCGCGAACAGCACGCAACAGACCGTGGTCAGTGCGAAGATGCGCTTGATCGTGAACCGCGGCCGCCAGTTCGGCGGGATCAACGGGGGCGGATCCGGCTCGGGGATGAAGGACATGGTGGGAAACTCAGAAGTCGGAACGATGAACTCGGAAGTATTCGACCAGTCGGCTCAGTCACTCGTCGCTTTGCCCACAATTCACTTCCGACTTCCCACTTTCGCGTTCCGAGTTGTTGCTCATCCTGCCAGTGGTTGGATGCGCTCCACGATTTCTTTTTGCGTGAGTGCTCGATCCAACGGCAGGATCATGTATCGGCCCTTGTCGTGGCAGCAGTCGATGATGACCTGCACTGGGTTAGGCACCGCGAAACCTTCGCAGCAGGGTTCGTGTCCGTGGATCAGCACCTTGGCGCCGAGCGCGTCGGCGAATGCTTGCGCATTTTCGGCGCGATGGTCGCGCCCCCAGAGCATGCGAAACAGGTCGGCGTCTTCCTGATAGTCCGCGTAGTCCAGCGGGCGTTCCAGCACGCCGCGATCGAAGCCTTCCATCTGGCAACGCTCCGGGGCGCTGTGCGTGACCCAGACGTCGCCGGGTAGATGCACCGCGACCGGACAGCTTTCGATGAACTCGACGAGCGCCTTACGCACGCGCTCGAAGGCCGGACCGTAGACTTCCTGCAGTCCCATTCGGAACAGCAGGTTGAGCATCTTCTTCGATTTGAGAATCGGAAAATCGGTGACTTCCGCCATCTCGTGATTGGAAAGCAGGAAGTGGACCCGTTCGGGGAACGTCGCCTTGAGCTTGGCGACGTCCTCCAGCATGGCGTGCGACATGCAGCCGCCGTTCGTGGGATAGGTCGGCCCGCCGTGGCAGACTTCCTGCATCACCAGGTGCCGGCCCGGGTTGTTGGCCAAATCCGCGATGCGGCGGATGGCGTTGAAGTTCCTGCGATGGCCGTGCAAATCGGCGGTAATCATCACGTCGGCGCCGGATTCGGCGCTCAACTCGATGACGTTGCCCCGCCGCCAGGGGGTGGTGCGATTGGCGTCCGTGGCCTTGGCATACGTGACGAGGATCCCCTCGATAAACTCCAGCGTGGCAACCATATGCGGCGATGAACTCGAACGTGTGCGGCGGTAGTAAGGAAGCGGAAAAGTCGCTCGGTTATCCGGTCGCAAGGGGTCGCGGCGGTCGTACCGATTTATTGGATTGTAAGGAATCGGCGGACGATAAGTCCCTCTAGAGGCTTTGCCGTTCGACCCAGCGGAAAGGATTTCTGGACATGAAACGTCTTGTTCTGGTCGCCGCGCTTGCCAGCGTGTTGACCTCGACTAGCGGTTGCTGCTTATTGGATCGCATTTTCTGCTGCCGCAACGCTGGCTGCACCTATGGCGGCGGCGGTGGTGGCGCTGGCTGCTCCAGTTGTGGTGGCAATGGCGGCGGCTGTGCGAGTTGCGGCGGCGGTGGAGGAGGCGGACTGGCGGGCGGTGGTCGTCATTTGCCCCCTGGCTGCGACGTCGCGGGCGCCGAAGCGAACGCCATGTACGCCGGCGGACCGCCCACAGGTCAGGTCGCCTACCCCTATTATACCACGCGCGGCCCGCGTGACTTCCTGGCCAGCAACCCGGGCAGCATCGGCCCGTAAGCTGGTGATCGCGCCGGCATCGAAATCAACGCTTCGCCAACCATGGTCATCGCCGGACCAAGGTTGGCGATTTTCTTTTCCGGGCAAGCACGCCCACGGCCAATATACCGGCCGCCGCCAGCAATGCGGAACTCGGCTCGGGCACCCCATTCGATTCAGCCGGTGCGGTGAACCGCGAACCATAGTTGTTGCGCACCGCGTTCAAGTCTTGAATATCCACGTCGCCATCCAGGTCGGCGTCGCCGGGGCCGGGGCCAGGTGTGCGGCCGAAATGGTTGCGCACATCATTGAGGTCGAATAGATCCACCTGGCCGTCGTCGTTCGTGTCGCCGTCCAGGCCGGAATGAATCAGCAGGCCAATCGCGTTCGGCTGATCGCGATCCGTGACGAGATCGATCGCCGGCACGAACGGCGTGCCGGTTTGGATCTTACCGGTCGCCGAGTCGGTCCAATAGATTTGATTCGTATAGGGATCGACGGCCACGCCCTGCGGGCTGCCGAGCCCGCCCGTCCATTTCATCGGGTCGCTGCCGTCGAGCCCCGCCCGACCAATAAGTCCCTTGCCAAACTCCGGGTCGGCCCAGTAAACAAAACCGCGCACGTGGTCTACGGCCAGGCCCTGCGGGGAAACGAGCCCGCTCACGACGTTCTCGTGATCGCTACCGTCCAGGTTCATGCGCGCGATACCGCCGGGGCGAAGATTGTCAACCAGCGGATTGATGTAGCTGAAATAGAGTTTGCGTTCCCAGGGGTCGAAAGCCAGCCCGTTGATATTGGCAATCGACGGCTCCGGCTCGAGAATTGTTTTGGAATGCGCTCCGTCGTACCCGGCGATCGAAATGGAATGCAGCTCGGCATCGGACCAAATCACCTGCCCGGCGTTACGATCGAGCGCGAGCGCCAAGGGCGCGGGCAATTGCCGCAAAATCGGCGCAACGCCCGCGCCGTCTGCAGTTCCGCGGTTCACGATTCCGGAGGGGCCGATCGGCACACTCGGCACGATATCGGTGAAGAACAATTGGTCGCGAGCGCGATCTAGCGCCAGTCCGCCGATCACGAAACCGGGCGTCAGCGCGACCGCCCCTCCGCCATCGATGTTCGCCCGAGCGATGCCGCCGGATTCGCTCCAGTAAATACTAGGGATCGAACTGGCTCGGCCGACGCCCGCGAGAACGGTTAGAATTGCAAGGCAGATGAGTGGGCAGCGCATCGGAACGGTCCTTCGCCGACGAGACAGAGATGCAGATGAGGTCGTTGCGCTCTCCAGTATGAAAGCTACCGCACGCCGGCGTCAAGCTTTTGGTTCGCCAGGCGGCTGGCTGATTGCAAATCAACAGAGTTCTTGCCAGAGCACTGCCAATTCGCTGAGCATCATCGCGGTGGCGCCCCAGATGCGGTGCCCTTGGTATTCGTAGTAGGGCGCAGAGAGCGGAATCGCACGGCCGGGTATGCGATCGTGGCCTCGAGCGGCTGGTTCGAGCAGCCGTTCCAAGGGTAGTTCAATGACTTCGTTGACTTCGCTCGGGTCCAGTACGAATTGCGGCGCCGATTCGGTCACCGCCACGCACGGCGCGACGCTGAAGTTGCTGACGAACAGGTTGATCGGCGACAACCGTCCCAGCAGTTGCACGCCATCCGGCGGGATGCCGATCTCCTCCTGCAGCTCACGCAGCGCGGCTTGCTCGATCGACTCGTCGTCTTGGATCGCGCCGCCGGGGAGGCAGATCTGGCCGGCGTGCGCGCTCAAGTGCGCGGGACGTACCGTGAGCGGCAGACGCCACTGCTTGCCATGGCGATAAAAGAGCGCGATCACGGCGGCCGGGCGTGCGTTCCAAGCGGGCGGATCGGAATGGCGGCCGTAGCTTAGGTCCGGCGCCAGCTGCGACTGCGCCGCGCGGCCCGGTAAGGGGTGCGCGAGCCGCACTCGCCAGCGATCGATAAACAGCTCAGGCCGCATGACGCGATTCGCTGCGCAATAATCGGCGCTTGATCTTGCCGCTTGTTGTCTTGGGCAGTTCGAGCACGAATTCGACCTGCCTTGGGTATTTATACCCGGCCGAGTTCTGTTTGACCCAGTCCTGCAACTCGCGGATCAGCGCGACGCTCGCTTCCGCGCCGGGCCTGAGCACGATGAAGGCTTTCACCACTGTCCCGCGCAGTTCGTCCGGCGCGCCGACCACCGCGGCTTCATGGACGCATGGATGGGCGGCGAGACAGCTTTCCAGCTCGAACGGCGAGATGCGATACCCGCTGGCCTTGATCACGTCGTCCGCGCGGCCCTGGAACCAGTAGTTGCCGGCAGCGTCCTGCACGAGCACGTCGCCCGAATAATACCATTCGCCGCGAAAGATTTCCGCGGTTTGCTCCGGCTTGTTCCAATATCCATGCATCATGCCGGGATGGTCGGCGCGGCGAACACAAAGCACGCCGGGCTCGCCCGGAGCGACGTCGCGCAGGGCGTCGTCGACCAGTCGCATGGGCACTTGTGGCGCCGGTCGGCCGCAACTGCCGTGCTGAAGTTGCTCGGAGACACGGTTGTAGCAATACACCATGCACTCGCTCATGCCGATGCCGTCGAGCGGCTCGAAGCCCAGGTGGCGTTTGGCGGCCTGGATCGTATCCGGCGGCAAGGGCTCGCCGGCGCTGACGCCGTGTCGCAAGGAACTCAACTGCGCCGCGCCGATTTCCGGCGAGGCGATCAGCATACGGTAGATCGTCGGCGTACCGACGAAGTTGGTGATGCCATACTTGGCGATCAACTGGAACCAGGCCTCGGCGCGGAAGCGGCCGTCGACCGGGTGATAAAGCATCGACGCAATCCCAGCGCGCATCGCGTAGAGAAACGTCGAAGCGACCGGCAGCAGCCAGCCTAGCTCGGCCGGGCAGGCGCAGACGTCGCCTGCGCGGTAATCATGCCAATCGCGAATCAAGTAATCGTACGCGGCCGCATACCGATGGGCGTGAACTACGCCCTTTGGTTCGCCGGTCGTGCCGGAGGTGTAAGCGATGAATGCGATGTCGTCGGCCAGCGTATCCGCGGCGGTGAACTCCGCGGGCGACTGGTTGACCTCGCGCCAAAAGTCGCGATGCGGGCCGCCGATAGTCACGCCATCGGTCGATACGATCAGCACGTCGCGCAAATCGGGGCTGGCGCTGCGCGCGATGTCCAACTCGTCCACCAGCTTGTCCGTGGTGATCGCCACGACGGCGCCGGAATCGCGCAGCCGGTATTCGATTTCATTCGCGCGGAACTGCGTGCTGGTCGGAATAAACACGCCGCCGAGTTTGGCGACTCCGAGCGCCGCGATATAGAATTCGGGCAAGTTCGGCAGCCGCAACAGGACGCGATCACCGCGCTTCACGCCCAGCCGCGCGAGCATCGCCGCACAGCGATTGCTCAGCACGTCCATGTCGCCGTAGGTCAACGTCCGGTTCGCGCCGGCGGAGTTTTCCCAGATCAGGCAGGTACGATCGCCGTGGCCGAAATCGACGTGGCGGCGCGTCAAATCGACGCCCAGGTTGTAGTGCCGAGGAATGGTCGACCAAAGACCAGCGTTGCTTCCATGCATCGGGTCGGTTCCTAGAATTAGTTGCACGTGGATCGGATCGCCATCTCATTCTGAGGGCGGCCCGGGCGGCAATCGGCGCAATACGCTTTCCGGTGATAATTTGTACACGAAGTAAACGCCCTGAGTATCGACGTATTCTTCGCCAAGGACAATACGAGAATCGTGGACGCCCTTGTAGCGAAGCACGTACGCGCCATCGCTTTCCAGGATGAGGTAGTCGGCATTCAATCGCTTACCAAAGGCGCAAAGTTCCTCCCAGTCCATGAGGAGCATCATTGCATCCCAGCTCCAAGTGTCGTCGGGATGGCCGTAGACTTCGGTGAGCAATTCATTCCACCGTACAATTGACCTCGCGTCCTGCGGGACATCCTTCCACGTCACCACTTCTGGCCGTTCCGCGTACCACTTGAACGATTGATTCTGCCGCGGCGTGATGAATTTGGCGTCGCGGGGCGTGTTCTCGGCGATCCACTCGCAGACTTCCCGCCAGGCCTCGGCGTCGAGGACTTTGCCGGGGCGATCTGCTCGGGGATATCCCAGCGTGTGCGTTTGAATCCCGAAATCGGCGACATGAAACGCCGCGTAGCAGGCCGCTGCTGTCAGCCAGGCCCGGCCCCAATTCGGCGAAGAGCGCAATGCATAGTTCAGATAGCCGATGGCCGCCAACGCGCCGCCGATGGGAATCGCCACATCGGCCAGGCGGAACCAGTAATACTTGAGCAGCCACGCACCGCGATCCGGCGTGAAGCCGCCCAGCTTCGCAATCAACCAACCTGTCACCCAAATTGCCGCGGACGCGAGCGCGAACCGCCACAGCGTGCGCGTCGCTACGGAGGCGGGCATCGCGCGGCTGATCACGCCGGTCGCCAGGAGCAGCAGGCCCAAGATCGCCACGCCGCGCGGCGGAAACGTGGCCGGACTGAGGTGATGTGGCAGTCGTTCAAAGACGTAGATGCGATTCGCTTCGTCAACGATTTCCGGCGCGGCGCCCATCGTCAATTCGAGCGCCGGGATGAGCGCCGGCAATGCCAAAAGGCCACCAATCGCGAGCGGCGCCATCAAGGCGCGAATGCCTGGGGCCTTGCCGGCGCGATATTCCAGCCACCACGCCGGCAGCAAGGCGAGGACCGACCAGCCGCCGACGAGCACATGCCAGGCAGAGGCTGCGCCGAGCCAGAGCCAGACCGCGCGCCATTTGCCGGCCATTGCGGCGTCGAGTCCGAAGAAGACGAGGGCGTAGGCGATCCCTTTGGCTTCGAAGCCGCCGACCAGCCATTCGCCGGCCACCTGGCAACGTTCCTGTAAGGCGATCATCAACGCGGCGGAAAACACCGACCACCACGGCCGCGCCACGAGTCGCCAACTCAATCGCTGCCACCCGACGGCCATCAGCCCCCAGGTCAACAAGCGTCCGATCCAAGCCACGGCCGGAAGGGGCAGGTAGAGCGTCCACCAACCTAGCAGCGCATAAAATACCTGATGGGTATGGGCCGACTCGAAAAAGGCGTCGCCGGCGCAAAAAGTCGGATCCCAGTAATGCCGGGCCTTGCCGAGATAATGGGCCTCGTTGTTGTCCGGAACTTGCCAGCCGGAATTGAGATAGAACACCAGCAGGATGAGCGCAATCTCCAGCCAAATCTGACGGCGCGGGGCCGGAGCGAGATCGAGCGAGGCGTTGGCTACTGGCGTGGACATAAGCGGTTCCATGAGCGGCCTTGTAGCGTAGTCAGCCCAACCCGCCCAGGCCAGCCAGGCTAAGAGAGAGGCGACTCTGCTGGATTCCCCCTCGCTGGCGCTTCGGGTTGGTGTGACAATGGTCCGCTTCGATTTCGGGTTCCTTTGAGAGGTCGCCCCCGTGGCACAAGATTCCGCTGGTCACATGTTGCGCGAGTTGGCGCGGGAGTCGACGGTCCAGATTCCCGGCGCGTTTAACGCGCTGGTGGCCAAGATGATCGAGGCCGCCGGATTCGACGCGATGTACCTCTCGGGGGCTGCATTCTCCGCCGGACAACTTGCGCTCCCGGACGTGGGGTTGTTCACGCTCACGGAACTGGTCGAGCAAACCCGGCGCTTGTGCGACGCCACGGATATCCCGTTGATCGTCGACGCCGACACGGGTTTTGGCGAGGCCATCAATGTCGAGCGCACCATCCGCGAACTGGAAGCGGCCGGCGCGGCCGGGATTCAACTCGAAGACCAGCGTTTGCCCAAGCGCTGCGGGCACTTGTCCGGCAAAACGCTGGTCACGGTCGAGGAGATGTGTACTAAACTCCGCGCCGCCAGCGCCGCGCGGTACGACGAAGACACGGTGATCATCGCCCGCACCGATGCCCGGGGCGTGGACGGTCTCGACGCCGCGTTGGCCCGCGCGCGGGAGTATCTGGAAGCCGGCGCGGATTGGATTTTTCCCGAGGCGCTGGCGACGAAGGATGAATTCGAGCGCTTCGCGCGCGAGATCGACGCGCCGCTCGTGGCCAACATGACCGAGTTCGGCCGCAGCCCGCTGTTGACGCTGGAAGAACTGGCCGACCTGGGTTACGCCGCGGTGCTGTACCCGGTCTCGCTGATGCGCGTGGCGATGAAAGCGGTCGAAGCGGCGCTCGATACGATCGCCGCCGACGGCAGCCAGCGCGAATTGCTGGACTTGATGCAAACCCGCGAAGAGCTGTACGACTTGCTCGACTACGACGGGCTCGAGGAACGGGATCGTTCGTATGGTGACGCGTCAGCGGACTAGCCCCGGCAGCGGCGGCAGTCATTCGGAAGCCCCGCAAGGACGACAGGCAATAGCCAGCGGTGCAAACCGCTGGAAAGCGACGCACACAATTCGCCATAGCCCCAGCGGGGCGACACATTTCTTACCCGCCGTAGCAGCAAAGTGTCGCCCCGGTGGGGCTCATGGTATGCGTGCGTTGCATTCCAGCGGTTTGCACCGCTGGCTATTATCTTTCGCCCCGTTGGGGCGAAGTGCTAGCGCAGTTGAGTTGAGTCAAAAACGCGGCCGCCACTTTAGTCGGCTTTTTTGACTGCGTTATCGCCGCGCTGACCGCCACACGCTGGATGCCGGTGGCTAGCACGGCGTCCAGTCGCTCCAGCGTAATGCCGCCGATGGCGAACGCTGGTAGGCGGATGTTTTCGGCTACCGAGCGGAGGAGTTCCACGCCGGTGAACTCTGCGAATTGCTTGGTTTGCGACGGGAACGTCGGCCCGACGCCGATGTAGCTCGCTCCGTCGAGGACGGCCTGGCGGGCCTGGTCCAGGGAATGCGTCGACACGCCAACGAGCATCGTTGGCCCGACGATGCGCCGCGCGTCCTTGACGCTCAACTCTTCCTGGCCGACGTGGACGCCGTCGGCCTCTGCTAAGACCGCCAGGTCGGGGCGGTCGTTCAAAATGAATAACGTGTGCGAGTTGGCCGTCAGCTCCTGGAGCGCGCGAGCGCGCTCCAGGAGCTCTCGATCTGCCAACTTCTTGTCGCGCAATTGAATGACATGCACGCCCGCGGCGATCAATTCGCCGGCGAACGCAGTAAACGCTGCCAAGGATTCGCGACCGTCAAGCAAGACGTACAACTTCGCGTGCGCCAGGCGCACCTTACTGTCCGCCGTGATGCCGATGGCCTTTTCCAGTGTGTAGAGCCGATAGCGCAGCGACTCGATGCGCACCGCAAACGCGGCGTCGACCACCTTGCCGAACTCTTCCAAGCTGCGGAGCGCTTCGCCAGTCCGTTTCAAGCTCGCCGTCGCGACGCTCGCCGGTCCTGTTCGATGGCTCTCGGACTCCAGCGTGATCGACGTCCCCACGTCAGCGGGCGTATCACGGGCGCTCAACCGTTCGGCCGCCGGCAACTGTTCCAGCGCCGCGCTCAGATCGTGCCGCAGGGATTTCAATTGTTCGGTGAGATGCCGATCGTCCAAGCTAAAGCGCACATAGTCTTCGGCGACACGCAGCCCCTCACGAGCGCGATTGCCGGCGGCATCGAGTGTCCGCCAAACGGCGACGGCGTTCTCGGGTTCGTCGCGCACGATGGCCGGAGGCGTGGGCTCCTCGTCCTCATCTTCATCATCATCGTCGTCCAAATCCTCGAACGGAAACTGCAACGGAGAATCGTCGCGAATCTCCACTACATTCTCGACACGGATGCCCCGCTCCCGCATCCAGTTCCCCGCGTCGTGTTCGCTCATTCCACAGGCCCACAACAGATGCTGCGTGCCAATCTCGATCTCGCCCAAGTCCGGGAGAAAGGATTTGATATGCTGCATCGCTTCTCGCAACGTCGGCTCGAATTGTCCTCGTCGATACTTGGCGTTCTCCGGTGTTCGAGTCAGCGTCGGCCAGCGCTCCAGCACGCGGTTTCCATCGATGCCAACCTCGAGCAGCAGCCGCGACGCCAATAGTTCCGGCTCCGCTAGCAGCGCCAGCAAGATTTCCGGCACGTCGATCGGCGAGAGCGCATCGCCCGACGACCATTCCGCCGCTAAATCGAGTGCTCGCTCCACCGCCGGTGTAAACGGGAGTTTCATATCCTGCCCATTCTGCCATTTAACCGGGTTGATCCCAAGGTCCTGAGGGAGCTTGAAGTTTTCAGTGTTCAGTTTTCAGTTCCTGGATGAGGACACGCTGGTTACCAACATACTGAAAACTGAACACTGAAAACTTCAAACTCCGCCCCCTTTTTTCCTTCCACGACCATCCCCGGTATCTAACCCCTTATACAACCGAGTTTTGCCTTGCTGGGTCTGTTATCGAGGGGTAAGATTCCGGCGGTGTGGCTGGT
>JAWXBP010000283.1 GCA_034440135.1 Planctomycetia bacterium | reverse complement strand
CGTCGAGTACGACAAGTCGGCGCTAGTCAGACGTTGCCCGCTAAAGTCCCAGCCGCTGAGGTCGTTTTCACTCAATCCAATGCCGGCCAGATCGCGACGCTGATAATCAGTCGTCGAATAGATCTGCTGCTTAGTAAGGCCGCCGCCCGTCGTACGAGTAAAGCGTGCGCCGGTCACCGTAGCGCCCGAAAAGTCGGCGCCATCTAGTTTCGCGGCCGGAAACTCGGCACCAGTCAGGTTCTGGCCGCGGAAGTTCCAGCCGGTCAAATCGTTATGGGTTGAATCGGAGGGCGAAAGGATCAGGGAATCGAACTTGACCCCGGTCAGATTACCCGATTGATAGCTTGCGGTGGAATAGAGTTGCTCCTTGCGAAAACCCAGTGTCGTGGTTCCCCGAAAGGTAGCGCCTTCGATGCGGGCCCCGGCGAATAGGGCGCCCGTGAGGTCCGCATTGGCAAAATCCGCGCCGCGCAGATCCTGGCTGGAGAAGTCCCAATCCTGGAGCTGGTTCTGCTGTAGCGACACGCGGCGCAAATCGTGTTGTTGATAGCTCGCAGTCGAGTAGAACTGTTCCTTGGTAAAGTCGTTGGCCGTCGCGAACGGAAAACGTGCCCCGACGATTGTCGCACCGGAGAAATCGGCGCCCAGCAAATGGGATGGACTCATTTCCACGTTCGTCAGATTAGCGCCGGACAGATTGGCATTCGTGAGGTCAGCGCCGTATAACGTGCCGTTCGACAAGTCAGCGCCGGCCAAAACCGCCGACCTCAAAGTATCGCCCACAAGTCGAACAAATGGCATCTCTGCATTCGCGAATGTTGCGTTGTCCAACCAACTGTGCCCGATGTCGGCCGACGTCAGATTCAGTCCACCTGAAAAATCGGCGAAGCGGAGGTTCTTTGTCGGACTGTTCCAGCCAAAAATCCGCAGTTCCGGTCCCGGTATGATCCCCTCGCTGCCAGGAATGGTGGCGCCGTCGTCCCAACGCACGACTTCTCCGTGAACGGCCGTTCCCACGACCACTAGCAAGAGTAGTGAGGCGACGTAAGTGCTACGTGACATGGTTCAGTGTTCCGTTAGGAAGAATCGGGCCGATTGCAACACCCACCATCTTAATGTGCGTATTGAGGGCCTGCAAATTCTGTTTTCGCCCAGCCTGCGAGACTGAGGATGAGCGCTTCCATGGATCGTGATTGTGATAAAACGTATGGGACAAAGCGAACATCCTCCTGAATCTGCTTGCCGGGCCACTCGCTCGGCAGCATAATCCTCTCTTATGGTCGAAAGTCGTATTCGAACGAATACGCGCACGCGCGATCGAATCAATAGTGGGGACAAACAAATGAAGCGTGAGAGAACCGGCCGACGACGGATCGAGATGTTGGAATGCCGTCGACTCCTGGCGATGATCCCGGCCATGGTGGCGGACATCAGGCCTGGAATACAAAGCAGCGCGGTGATTCCGTTCGGTAGCGTCAACGGCCAATTGCTTTTTTCCGCAGATGATGGGATTCAAGGTAGCGGGCTTTGGAAAACAAACGGCGACCCGCTCAACGAGATGCGAATTAAAGGCATTACAGTGCTGGACTCGCCCAAGAGCATCAACGAAACGGTGTATTTCATCGCATTTGGCGGAGGGTATGGCAGAGAAGTTTGGAAGAGCGATGGAACTGAATCAGGAACCGTATTGATCAAGGATGTATGCCCCGGATTCGAGTCGTCGTATCCAGCGCATCTTACGCCGGCAGGTGACACACTGTTTTTTAGCGCGACGGATTGCTCGGTTGGAAACGAGCTCTGGAAAAGCGATGGCACCGACGCTGGCACGTCGAGAGTTAAGGACATCGTGCCGGGGGCCGTCAGTTCGGGACCTCGCTATTTGGCCAACGTCGACGGCACGCTGTTTTTCTCCGCTGATGACGGTGTCAATGGACTTGAGCTTTGGAAGAGTGACGGCACGGAGGAAGGGACGGTGATGGTTAAGAACATTCGCCCGGGCGCAGCTTCCTCGTCACCGTACCAACTCATGAGTGTCAACCACCGACTGTTCTTCACTGCGAATGACGGTAGCGACGGACTCGAACTTTGGACGAGCGATGGGACCGATGCCGGCACGGTTCTCGTCAAGAACATCCGCGAAGGTGGCAGCGACTCGAGTTCCAATCCATTTTGGTTGACGAACGTCAATGAGACCCTGTATTTCGCCGCCAACGACGGATTTGAAGGCCATGAGCTGTGGAAGAGTGACGGCACAGAAGTCGGAACAGTCCGTGTGAAGGATATCTGGCCAGGAAGCTACACGTCAGATTTGCGAGAGCTGACGAATGTCAGCGGCGTCCTTTACTTCTCGGCCGACGACGGAGTAAGTGGCGTGGAGCTTTGGAAGAGCGACGGCACGGACGCCGGCACAGTGAACGTCAAGAATCTGGTTCCTGGTATCGCTCGCTCATTTCCGTCGAATCTGACAAATGTCAATGGCACGCTGTACTTTACGGCGCTGAATGCCAAACAAGAAACTGGACTCTGCTCGAGCGACGGCACGTCCGAAGGAACGATTTGTATCGGAACGGGCGTCGGGGCGCCGATCCCCGGTACCTTCCGCGGACGGACGGCAGTGGGCGACACGCTTTTTTTCTCCGCGGACGATGGCATTCACGGCCGCGAGCTCTGGCGTCTGGTCGAGCGGCCGCTGCTGGGAGACGCGGATTCCGACGGAGACGTCGACCTGGACGATCTCAACAGCGTTCGCAATCACTTCGGACAGGATGGCGTCAGGTTCGGCGATGCCGACGGGAACGGGAACGTGGATTTGAACGATCTCAACGCCGTGCGTAACTACTTTGGTTTCTCGGTCTGGCCCTCCAGTCCATCAGCCGAAGACGGGCACGTCGCAGAAGCGTTGCCTGCGCTCGTGGACGAGTGTCGCAATTTCAGCGGAGGCGTCAAGGCAGACTTTACTACGGCACGCACCGTCGAAAGCACAACTCGTCGTGTGAGTCGGCCTCTCGACGCGGCGTGGGATGCAGTATTCGCTCGATTCGCTAATTCGTCTGACGTTGCATTCACGTTCATGGGGTCGAGCGGCAATGGAAGGCAACCGCGCACTCGGCTACAGTCTAAGCAGTGAAATACGCGTCGCGGTTTTGGCTGCCAGCAAGACACGTTGATCGGCAGTGCGCATTCTTCAATGCACGCGGAGCGTCAGTCAAAGGAATACCGATCCGGTATGCCGGCCGATCGACAAAGCTCGGCCGAACGACCAGAGCTGAGAAGCTGAGCTGAATTGTGCGTTAGATTCGCATATCAAATCGTCGCGACTAGATTGTGCGGGACGGTTTAGGACCATTTGCAGAGTCCTGGGAGCCACGCGACTCGAATCCCACTCGAATCATGACGGGCAGCACACATTCGTGTGCCCGACACTGACTAGTGAACGAACGCTTGCCGACGTACGACGCAGTGGGGCAGGCGAATGTGGTGACGACGTCAGCGTACTTGCATGTAACGCTGGAATAGTGGAACGCGATGCGGTCGATTCTTGTTCCTACCCTCGATTTATCCAAGCCATGCTGACGGGTTCAATTACGGATGCGGCGGTGTTGCACTCAGGCATAGTACGACTGGTGACATCCGATTTGTACGGCCGTTTCAGCACACTTCCGTAAGTCAGGCAGTCGCTGACGGAGCATGCGCCGCTCGTAGCGTCATCCACATACTGCCATGGGCACTTTCTTATTTCGCTACCGCCTAGACCAATTGTGCGCAGTCCCTTGGTTCCGCTTTATCACCATCTGAACACTAACCCGCTGCAGGGGGGGCGACATACTCCGTCGTTATAGAGTGTGCCGGCGTTTGATTCGTGGAAAGATTTCGCGGAGTCAGTTCTAAATTGCGAATTACCCGCGCCCGAACTTGCGTCGCCACCGAGAGATAACGAGAATGTCTGACGGGCGGCAGGATACCTCGCTGGAGGTCCGGGCGTTCCGTTGCGTCACCCAGCCCTGGCGGAGGATTCCGAAAATGTTCGTCCAACGACGTCGCGATCTACTCACTTCCGGCAAACGGCGCGGTATGGGTCGCCACCTGGAGACGCTGGAGCGACGGATGCTGTTGAATGCCGCGCCGGTGGCGACCAGCGACGTCTTCACGATGCCCGCCGGCTTTGCGCTAGAACGAAGCACGCCGGCCTTGCTGGCCAATGACACGGATGCAGACGGCAACGCCCTGCATATCTCGACGGCGTCCACGCCCACGCACGGCGATCTCACTTGGCATGCCAATGGGTCGTTCGAATATGCGCCCGATGCCGGCTTCGTCGGCGTGGATAGCTTCACGTATCAGGCGCACGACGGCACGACGAATTCTAACACGGCGACCGTCAAGATTCGCGTCGGGGATTATCAGGACGTCATTCTGGAGGACGGACCGCTGGGGTATTGGCGTCTCAACAGCCCGCTCCCAGATACGATCGCGCCGGATACTTCGCCGAACGGGTTGACCGGAATCTATGGCTACATCAGCACCGCCGCCAACGGGGCGATTGCTGCGGAGACAAGTGGCGCGGGGCAATTCGGCGTTGGCAGCAGCTACGTCTACCTGGCTCAACCGCCGTCGTTGCTCGATTTGCAGAACAATTTCACAATCGAAGCCTGGGTCAACTCGGAAACGCTCGCGGGCGACGGCTTCATCTTCACCAATTCGCAGCATCAAAATTCACAAGGCTTCTCACTGCGTCGCATTGGGAACAAGTTGGATTTCGCCACGCACAGCATCAAGGACTACCTGTCGCCGGTCGTGTTCACGTCGACCAACACCTGGTATCACGTCGCCGTGACGTTTGATGGCAGCAACGACGCCCAGTTCTTCATTAATGGGCAGTCGGTGGGAACGGTGGCCGGTTCCGTCACTCCTCCCAAGAGCACGTCCACGGCGTTGATTGGCTATCGCACCAGCCAAAGCGATCAGTGGCATGGGCAACTCGACGAAGTCGCCGTGTATGGCCGCGTGTTAACGGCGGCGGAAGTGGCCCAACATTACGCCATGGGAGCGGTGTCGGTGGGCAAGCGTCCGGAGGCGACGGCTGATTTCTATCAAACGGCCGCCGACGAATCGCTCAGCGTGACCGTGCCGAGCTTGCCGACGCCCCGACACTCGTTCTCAACGGGCTTCGACGCGAGCGTCCCGAACGCCAATCTCGAAGATCCGAATGGCGCGTTCGCGCTCGCCAACGGCACGATGCAACAAGTCGTTGCCCGGCGTTACGCGCGGACGGTGAAATCGGACTATATGACCGGCGACTTCACCTATGAAGTCGACGTCGACATGACCACGACGGACGCCCGGATCATGTACGTGGGCGTCGGCGACGGTGTGGTCAACGGCCAGGCCTACGACGAACCGATCAACTCCATCAACTTCCGGCTGCACACAGTCGGACATGGGGGCCAGATCGCGATCGTGTTTGGGAATTGGACCAACGGCTACGTACTCGGGGCGATCGATCAGCCGGGCATCCATCGCGTGAGAATGGTGAAGACGGGCAACGCGTTAGTGGCTCAAGTGGACGGACAGTACAACGGTGTCTTTGAGGCCGACATCTCGTATACCATCACCGACCTGGCCGCCACGGCCCCGTTCCTGAACAACACCAACAGCAATCTATTCTTCGGCGGAGATCTGCCAGGCGCCTACGACAATCTCTATGTCGAATCGTCATTAGCGCCCGGCGCGGTGACCGGCGTGCTGGACAACGATCTCGGCGTGGTCGCCGCAACGAAGGCTGTGCTGGCTGAGGGGCCAGCGCATGGCGACGTCGTACTGAATTCGGACGGCACGTTCATCTACACGCCTGACCCCGGATTCGCTGGGACGGACACATTTAGCTACCTTGCCGACGACGGGACAAATGTCTCTGAGTCGGCGCTCGTGACGATCGAAGTCAATGGCCCCCCGAACGGTGTGGCCGACGAATATTTCGTGGATGAAGACGGCTACCTCGACGCTCGCGGTCCACTCGTGCAGGTGGCGGCGACCGGTTTCAACGACGCTACGGGACTGGGTGCCGACGGCACGGCGAATTCTCCCTATCGGCTCAACGCGCTGATTGGCGGGCAAGGTGCGACAGAGCATGGCTGGCGTGAGGCCTGGAATAATACGCCGGCGAATTCCAACGTGGTGACCAACGTTGTTTACGAAGGCGACGGCGCCTTGCACATTGTCCCCACATCGAACACATGGCGGCGTTGGACCGAACCACAAACTAGCCTGGTCACCGTCGAGCAATCTCTGCGCTTCACACCGAATTCTCGCACCTCGATCGTCATCCTGGACGGCGCGCTAGGCTGCAATTGCGAGGCCAGCGGCGCGGCCTATTTCCGCATGGACTCCGACGGGCTCATCAAAGTCGTCGATGGCGTAAACGTCGAGTCGACCGGTATCACCTGGACGCCCGATCAATGGTATCAGGTCACGGTCCAAGTCGATGTTCCCGCTAAGACCTGGCGCATCTGGCTCGACGACGACGAGGTCGCGACGCCCGACACGCTGAATTTCTACGGCAACCCCACCCAGGTCGACGCCGTCCTCTACCTGACCGAAATCTCCGGCAGCGGAGCTTACATCGACGCTTTCCAAGTCACTGCCGGCACGCCAAACGCCGGAGTGCTGAACAACGACGCCGACCCGAACAACGATTCGCTCGTCGCGGTCCTGTTGGAAAACGTCGAGCACGGAGAACTGGTACTAAAGTCGAACGGCCAATTCACGTACCGCCCGGATGAAGATTACTCCGGCACGGACCAATTCACCTACCGCGCCTTTGACGGCCGCGTTTACTCCGCGCCGATCACGGTGACGCTCAACGTGTTGCCAGTGAATGATTTGCCGACGGCCAATGACGACGCATACCAACTTGAGTCGGACGGTACGTTGTCAGTCAACGCGTCCGAAGGCGTGTTCACGAACGACACGGACCCGGATTCGCTCAACGTCAGCGCGATCCTCGTCGACCAGGCGGGTCATGGAACCGTCACGCTCCATGCAGACGGTTCGTTCGCGTATCAGCCCAGCCCGGGGTTCGCGTTGGTGGATACCTTCACCTATCGCGTCGACGATGGCGAGGGGCTGTCGAACATTGCCACCGTCACACTCAACCGAGCGCTACCGCAGATCGCGATCGGCTCGCACCAGCTGGCCGCGAACACTGCGGGGCAAACCGTTTCCATCTACGTGACCGGCGGTGTGCCTGTATCGGGTCTCAACTTGTTTGTGCAAGTCGGCGACGGCGGGCCGGAGCGCGTGCAACTGGGTTTGCCCGCCGGCAAAGATGGGCCGGCGATCACGAACCTGAACGTGAAGAACAACACGATCTTCGTCGGCGTACCGGACAATCCCGCCATTGACTATGTGATTCCGCAGGTCGCCTCGGCGTCGCTGTCGATCGCGCAGCCAGGCGGAACCGTGGCGGCGGACGGGCTGCTGGCGACGATTACGCTCGACACCACCGGCCTGCTCGGCGGCGTCTGGGATTTGAAGATCAAGGGCGTGTTGCCCGACTTGCAAGGTGGGCCGTTTGATAGCGACTTCGCCGGCATGTCGATTGAAATCGCCAACGGCCAATTGCAAATCGTGCCGGCGACGATCACAGGCCGGGGGATTTTCTACGCTGGCTCGCAATTCGGCGACACGGCGGCCACGGACAAGCAAGCCTTGCTGCCCGGTCAAACGGCGACATTCGCCAATTACACCAACTACGTCGATGGCATCAATGGCGTGGCGGTCGACATGGCGAATGTGTTAGGAACGCCCACGCTGGCGGACTTTGCCTTCTACGTGGGCAACTCGAACGACACTGCCACCTGGCAACCAGCGCCTGCGCCGTCGCTGGAGTTCGTCGTGGGCGGCGGAGCCAATGGCGCCGACCGAGCCATGTTGCGTTGGGCCGATGGCGCGATCGCCGGCAAGTGGTTGATGGTCCGCACGAAGAGCAACGCCCACACCGGGCTCGCGGCCGACGATGTATTTTACTTCGGCAATGCGATCGGCGAGTCGGGCGACAATCCGGGCAATGCACTCGTGAACGCCACGGACGTGATCGGCACGCGCGACAATCCGCACGGGCCGTTCAATCCGGCGCCGATGAACGATCGCTTCGATTTCAATCGCGATCGTCTCGTGAACGCCACGGACCTGGTAATCGCCCGCGATCACCCAACGTCGCCGCTGACCGCGCTGCGGCTGATCGCGCCCACCGGCGCCTTGCCGCCGGCGCCTCCGTTGCGCCGCACGCCGGGACGTTCGGACCACAGCGCATTGACGCAATCACGAAGTCAGGCATTGTCGACGCAAGACGCCGAAAAGCATCGCAGATCGCGCGAGCTGGCCGCGATCGACGCCGTGTTTGGCGCGCAGGAAGTTTCGCCAACGGCGATTTTGAAGCGACGCGCTTTGGCGCGACGTTCGTAGTGTATCGAAGACACAACACGCACCCAACTCTTTGATTTACTCCCATGACGCGTTTTCTCAAGCTTCTGATTCTGTGCGGCGCAACCGCTGGTTTTTCACCGCGATCGTCGTTGGCGTTGGAAGTCAATGCCGGACACCTGTTACTTGCGCCGAATCAGGCCGGGCAGACGTTCGAGATCATGGTCTCCGGCGGAGATCTCGTCTCGGGCGTGAACCTGTATGCTCAGATCGGCGACGGCGGCCCCGAGCTGGCGGAATACGGTTTGCCGGCCGGTCACGACGGCCCCAGTATCTCCACGGTCGATTTGAAAACTGGCGCCGTGTTTTCCAGCGTGCCCGATCCGGCCGTTAATCTCGGTAGCCTGCCGCAAGTGGCGGTCTGGTCGTTGGGCATAGCCGCGCAAGGCGGCAAAGTTCCGGCGCAGGGCCGACTTGCCAGGCTCACGATCGACACGACGGGCTTCGCTGGCGGGCGGTGGGATGTGACGCTGTCCAATGTATTAGCGGGCCTCGACGGCGGGCCATTTGCCACCGATTTTGCAGGGCTGCCGGCGAGCATTACGAATGGCTCGATCCGCATCAACGCTGGTCGCGCGGGGGATACGAACGCGGATGGCTTGGTCGATATCAAAGATCTCAACAACGTCCGCAATCAATTCGGCGCCGTGGGCGGCAATCCGATTGGCGACACATTCCCGTTCAACGGCATGGTCGGCATTGAGGACTTGAATGCGGTGCGGAACAACTTCGGAGCCGCGGGCGGCGCGGCCGCAGTTCCCGAACCGAGTGCATGGCTGCTCAGTGGCGTCGGCTTGGCAATGCTGTCCGCCGCATACTTGAAGCGACGTAAGTCTCAGTGAGCGTCGAGGAAGCCCGGGGGGCACGTGATTTCACGGCAGATGACACACCCCGACGTTGAGATATCTGGCGGCGCTCGTTTCGGGAGCAATTCAGGGGGCATCCGCGGCAGCGGCCGATGCGCCCGAAACTTGTGCCGCCGCAATATATGGTTCAGACTGGCGGGCAGTCGGCGGCCAAAGCCGTTCGATGCGACGATTCTCAGGAGACTGAAATGTTTGCGAAGCGAGCCGAGAGAAAACGAAGAGCGGGAAAGTTCTCTCGACTCGGCGTGGTGCGTTCCCTGGAGATGCTGGAGCACCGCGCCATGCTGAATGTCGCGCCCGTGGCGGTGAAGGATCAATACACCGTGCTCGCGGGTGAATCGCTGCGGAACGGCGTCGATCTGCCGGTGGGCTTGGACGCAGTGGCGGAATCAGCCGACGGGCACGTCTATGGCCTGGTGATCAGGACGATCAACTGGCGGGTGGCGCGCGACGAAGCGGCCGCGATGACGTACAAGGGCACGACAGGGCATCTGGTCACGTTTTCGTCCGCGGTCGAGCAGCAATTCGTACTCGACCAACTGGTTGCCAGCTATCCGGTCAACAAGGTCAACGACATTTGGATCGGCTTCGACGACTTTGCGAACGAGGGGCAGTTCCGCTGGGTCACGGGCGAGCCGGTGACCTTCACGGGCTGGGCGCCTGGGGAGCCGAACAACGCCGGCGACGAAGACGTCACCGAACTGTATCGCGACGGCAAATGGAACGACATCACCTGGGGCGACGGCAGCACGGCCTACGTGGTGGAATTTGACGGGCCGTTCCAAACGGGCATTCTGGCCAACGACACCGATGCCGATCACGACCTGTTGACGACTAAACTCGTCAGCGACGTCACGAACGGCGACCTGACGTTGAACGCCGACGGCTCCTTCATTTACACGCCCGACGACGGCTTCAGCGGAGTTGATACCTTCACCTACCGCGCGTGGGACGGCCAAGCGCAATCCGGCGTTCGGACCGTGACGTTCAACGTCGCGCCCAACAGCGCTCCGGTCGCGGTGGACGACGAGTTCGAGGTGATGCAATACAGTTCTCTATCGGTTGGACATCGTCTGCCGCCGGGTTTGACTCCGATCGTGTGGTCGACGAACGGCCACGCGTATATGCAGGTCGACGACCTGGTGAATTGGCACCAAGCGAAAGAACTGGCCGAATCGTGGGAGTTTCACGGCGTCGCGGGCCATCTGATCACGGTCACGAGTCAGGCCGAACACGATTTCATGGTCACGCGCGTGATGCGCCGCCGCAACGACGAGCAATTACTTCATTGGGCTGTCGGACATCCAGAACGAAGGGCAGTTCCAGTGGCTGACGGGCGAGCCGATCACGTTCACCGCGTGGGGACCAGGGCAACCG
>JAWXBP010000282.1 GCA_034440135.1 Planctomycetia bacterium | reverse complement strand
CGCCGCGTGTCGGCAAGGTGACGCATCCCTCCGGCGCCCCGGACAATCACCTGCTGACCGTCTGGTCTCCCGGCCCCGTCACCAGCAACATCAGTCCGAAGACGCCGGCCATCGACGGCGGCATCTACCTCAACAAAGCGGGCCAACCCATCGCCGAGCCCGGACAAATGCTGCTCATCAAGAACGATCCGAAGTTTAATGAACAATGGCCGCGCGCCCTGGTCTCCTATGAACGCATTTACGGTGTCAAGGAACCGGTCAAGCTGAAGCCGGTCGCCAACGATGGCAAACGCTCGCCGCACTTGCCGGAAGGGACTCCCTACGGTCTGGTCGGCACGAGCAGCATGTACAAGCGCGAAAGCTATCCGAACGGCGCCCTCCCTGCGGGCAAAGTCACGGCCGAGTATCAGGGCGGCAACGATCCCTTCCGCGGACTAGGCACGCTGGCCTACAAAAACAGCAACGACAACTGGTTTTCGCAAGGCGCCGACACGTGCCGCTACGAAAACAGCGACATCCACGCCGTCCGCATTCTCGTCACCGAGCCGACCACCAGCCCGCGCTACACCGAAAAGGGCAAACGCTTGTGGTGGAACGTCGCCAACGAGAGGCTGCGCATCCTCGGCGAGTTCCCCGTCCGCAAATTCAAGCCCGGCGAGCCGGCAGCGTCAGCGACCGGAGGGCAACCAGTCGATCCGGACGGCAATCCCGACACCAGCTTCCTCGTCAAGGTGCCGGCCGATGTGGCCTGGACGTTTCAGACGCTCGACAAGCACGGCATGGTGCTGAACTCGTCGCAGACTTGGCATCAGCTCCGCCCCGGAGAAATCCGCACCAACTGCGGCGGCTGTCATGCGCATAGCCAGGCGCCGACCGAATTCAAGCTGACCGCCGCCGCCCAGAAGGACTACACGATCTTCGATTTGACGAAGCAGACGCCGCTCCTGACCGGCAAGCAGCACGACCAGTCCGGCAAGCAGTGGGATGCGGACGACGAGACCGGCGTGCGCTTCGAGAAGGCAGCGAGGAACGTCGAGTATTACCGTGACGTGAAGCCGATCCTCGAGCGGAGTTGTGTTGCCTGCCACACCCAGAAAATCGAGAAGCCGGCCGGCAATCTGGTCCTCGATGACGATCAGCCGGCGAAGGCGCCCGCAGGCATTGGCGGTCTGGTGATAGGCCCGTCCGGCAAGGTGCCCGGCACCTACCTGCGCCTGGCCATGGACCAGAGCGGCAAGTTCGGCCACCCCTCGCTGGTCGGCGGCTGGTCGCATCCGCAAGCCTCGCGCTACGTCCGCATGTTCCAGGCGCGCCGCAGCCTGCTCGCCTGGAAAATCCACGGCAAGCGCCTCGACGGCTGGAACAACGACGATTTCGCGCACGAGACGGTGCCGGGCGATCCCCGATCTCTCGTCCACAAGGGCCAACCGTTCACCGCCACGCCGCAGAATCGCGCGCTGATTAACCTGGCCTATACCGGCAGCGTCATGCCGCCGCCCGAAGCGGTTGCGGGAACCTATCAAGGGCCGGACGGCAAGGCGATCAAGGTCGCGCCACTCAGTGACGACGACCGGATGAATCTCGTCCGCTGGATCGATCTCGGCTGCCCGATCGATCTCGACTACGATCCTGCCCAGCCTGCTGCCCGCCGCGCAGGCTGGCTCCAGGACGACAACCGGCCGACACTGACCTTGACCTATCCCCAACCCGGCGCCGGCACTGGGCTGACCCGCATCCTGGTCGGCATGCACGATTACGATTCGGGCCTGGACCTGGACAGCTTCCAGGTGGCGGCCGACTTCGCGGTGGACGGCACCGCGGCCGGAACCAACCTGGCGGCGCAATTCAAGCCTACGACTCAGGGAGTCTGGGAGCTCAAGCTGACAACGCCCATCGTGGATCTGCCCAAAGGCAAGCTCACGGTCACCGTCAAGGACCGCGAGGGCAATCTTACCAGGATCGAACGGGCCTTCTCGATCCGTCGCTAGCCGCCGCGAGCCGACGCCGGCCGGCACGCCCGCTCCCGCGCTCTCCGTCCGTACCCACCTGCATTGGGAGCATTGACTCATGTTGACCTTCAATCGCGGTTCGCGCGGCGACTTCCTTCAAGTCGGCGGTCTCGGCCTGGGCGGCCTCACGCCGGCCAAAACCGATGAAATTTCAACATGATTTCCTATCCGTGTTTCATCCGTGGCTAATTCCGGGAACTACCGGCAAGGTATTTCCTGTCCGTGCGATTCGTGATATCCGTGGTTGTAATTGAGTTCGCTGCAATCCTTGTCGTGTACGCCGACGACTCTCACGAGGTAACACCATGTTGCGTTCGCTTTTCTTTCTCACCATCCTATGGCTCACTCCGACGATTACGCAGGCACAGGTAAAAATACCGATCCTCCTCGATTTCGACATCGGCGAGGATATCGACGACACGTTCGCGCTGGCCCTGGTGCTCGCCAGCCCGGAGTTGGACCTGCGCGGCGTGACGACCGTGGGCCACGATGCGTATAAACGAGCGCAGCTGACATTGCGGTTCCTCACGGCCGTCGGTCGCAAGGAAGTGCCTGTCGCCGCCGGGATTCCGATCAAGCAAAAGCCGCTCGATTATTGGCAGGTGCAGTATGGCAATCACGCCAGTGTTTATTTCCGCGATCCGAAACCCGCGAAGGTCCCCGCCGCGGAATTTCTCGCCAAGAAGATCAACGACGCGCCGGGCGAGTTGACGCTTGTCGCCATCGGGCCGTTGACGAACATCGCGAAGCTGTTCAGCGATCATCCCGAAACGAAGGCGAAGATCAAACGCCTGGTGATCATGGGCGGATCGGTGCGTCGCGGGTATGCCGATGGGTCGAAGCCTCAGCCGGAATACAACATCGTCGCCGACGTAAAGGCGGCTCAAGCCGTGTTCCGCGCCGGCGTGCCGATGACCGTCGCGCCGCTCGATGCAACCTCGATGGTCGCGCTCGATGTGCCTCGGCAGAAGACGCTGTTCGACGCCGGCTCACTGCTGACGCTGTCTTTGCAAGCCATGACTCAGCTTTGGCAGGAGAAGAATGTGCCCGTGCTCTTCGACCCCGTCGCCATCGCCCTGATTCATACGGAAAATTTCTGTACGATGGAAGATCTGGCTCTCGGCGTGGACGATCAAGGCTTCACCGTGCCCGTCCGCCTCGGCAAGCCGAACGCCCGGGTCGCCACTGCGATCAAGACGGACGCCTTCCTTGATTGGTACGTCGAGCGCGTCGCCTCGGCGATGCCCAAAGCGCTGCCGACGATGCGTGTCATCAACGAATCGAAGCTGATCGATCCGGGAAAGATGCCGAACCGCGTCCATGTCTTTGAAGACTTCGAGACTGACATCGAAAAACGCTGGTGGCTGAGCGGCCGAATTGAGACTGCCGACACGCCGCCGACGAGCAAGCGCGCGCTGCGCGGGGTGTTGACTGAGGACTTCGACGACCTCCAGGGCGAGATGAAGACGCTTTACACAGCCGTCGTCTTCAACCCCGTGCCCAGCATGCCGATGGGCAAAAACACTCGGCTACGCTTCAAGTATCGGCTCCAGGGAACCGATACGCTGCGCGTGCAACTCTACAGCCTCAGCAACGGCTACCACCGCTGCCTGATGCTCAAGGATCTACCGCAAACAACATGGGTAGACGGTTGTGTTGACATGACGCAGATGCGTAAACCCGATGGCACGGGCGGACCGCTTTCGGAATTCGAACGCATCGACGACATCCAGTTCTACGTGGACCCGCGAGCGGAACTTCTGATCGACGACATCGTACTCTACGACGCCGGCGAAGCCGACGAAAAACGAGCGTTCCCGAAACGCTTCCTCTTCACCGGCCTTTTCGACGGCGGCAAGCAAGGCAAGGAATGGCCCGGCGATTTCGAGATCGCCCAGAAGCAGGGCTACGTCTGGCACGCCGCCAAATCGATCCCGCACCCGACCGACAAGGATAAAGCCTGGCTTCGCGTCAACCTCCGTGGCGATCGGCCAGTCGGCGATGTGACGCATTTATCGTTTCGCTATAAGCTCGAAGGCGCCAGTACGATCAACGTGCGTCTTGAATCGTCGGACAAGAAAAAGTCATCGACATTTTCACTCGACCAGAAAGTACTCAAACAAAATGACTGGGCTTCGTATCAATTGATTCTCGGGCCACGCGATGCACTGGTGGGCGGATCGGTTAGTGACGTGACGTTCACGCTGCCGGCGGCCGGCCGACTGTGGATCGACAACCTGCTGCTGTGTGAGCCGTGAGGGATCGTTTAGAATCGGGGTGAGTTTGGCCGCTTACGCTGTCCCTCCCGAAAACTCGATCCGGCGGGAGCGGCAATGGTTCATGGAGGCACGCGTATCCCAGGAATGACGACGCGGTTACTTCCCGACGAAGTCCTGCTCGTGAATCGTAATCCGAACATCGGGCCGATGGAGCGTGAGCCAGAGTTCCCCCGCTGCCACTTCGAACACCTCAGCCGAATGGACGCAGCGACCGGCCTCCTTCATGCTGGAAATGCCCGTCCGATGTACCAGCGTCGCGGTTGGGGACCAAGTCTTCCCGTCGTCCGCGGTGAAAGCCAGGCAAAGCCGCGCGCCGGCTTGAGGATTCTCTTTGGTGCGTTCCGCACCCAGCTCAACCCACAATCGGGCCAGACGTCCGCTTTTGAGCCGTGCTAGGGTGTGAAGCTGCGACGTGGTGTACGACGACTTCACATCTGTAGCATCGGCCCAGTTCAGGCCGCCGTCCGTGGAAAACGTCTCGCACTGACGACGGTAGGAAAGCAGCATCCACAGTCGACCGTCCGCGAACTCGGCCATTGTTCCCGCTCGCACACCGTCGTGCAGATCGCCGTTCGGACGGGACGGCCACGCAAACTTCGGGTCGACGACCTGCCCCTTCTGCCACGTCTTTCCCTCGTCGTCGGAGATCACGCAAACCGAGCGCCACCGGGTCGGTCGTTCGAAGGTCACATGAGGCACTGCTGCCACGATGCGTCCCGAGCGCAGTTGGATGATGCTGCGCGTGCTTCCCGTGTAACCGTCGAGAACAAGTTGCGGCGGCAGCCAGGTGTTGCCCTCGTCAACGCTGCGTTGCACGTAGAGCGGCATTCTCGCCTTCGCCGCTTCAGGGCTGGTTAGCGGCCCGGTTCCCACAAATTCCGACTCGTTGGCGAAGGTCCACAGGAGCGTGCCATCGCGGGTACGAAGGAGCGCCGCATCGCCGCGTTTGTATGGTTTGCCGTCCACGGTCGCGGGCTGTCGCTTTGCCGACCAAGTCGCTCCCCGGTCTAGGCTGATCTGCACGTCGTCCTTGGACACGGTGAGGATGCCGCCATCGCGGAGATGAACGAAGGGGCCCACAAAGGAGACCGGAAGAGCGTTGG
>JAWXBP010000281.1 GCA_034440135.1 Planctomycetia bacterium | reverse complement strand
TCGCCGCGCGCGGCGAGTTTGCCCGAGATGAACCGCCGGACATGATCGACGACAGCGAACGCACCATCGCTTTCTGGCCGCAATGCCCGGAATGCGCGCGCAAGCGCACCACGGTTTGTCCCTACTGCGGCGCCAGCGGCGTCAATTTCCCCTGGGCCGACGAGGGTGACCCCACGGAGGAGTATCCCGAACTGTGGATCGACTGCCCGGTCTGCGATAGCGCCTACGCGCCGGATTACTTGTCCCGTTGCGAATGGTGCGGGCACCGTTTCCCCAGCGGTATCAAGGCCCCGCCCGAGCGCACACCGGCGCTAAAGTTCGTCTGGGACTGGAACTCCCGACTCGTGATGGTCGTACTCGCCGCGTTTGGATTGCTGGGCGCCCTCGCGGCGTACTTCGCTTGGATCGTCCGGCAGTGAACGGTATCCCAACACTAGCCCGACGCGCAAGCGAGGGAGAGTACGCGTTGTTCGGTGCTCGGCGTCTACTCCCCCTCGCTTGCGCGTCGGGCTAGTATGGGTAGCCAACATTTCGCGATTCCGATGACCAGGAACAACACGTGCTACGCTGGCGACTATTACTCGGCGCGTTGCTAGTCGCCACGCTCGTCGGCCTGGCCGTGTGGGATCATCGCACGTCGCCGCCGGGCGTCTGGGTGACGTTACCGGCGCTGTTGCTCTTGTCCGTCGTCGCGACCCAGGAATTGCTGGCGCTCTTCGCGGCCCGCGACTTGAAGCCGCTCGCCTGGCCACTGTATCTCGTCAACCTGGCGCTAGTCGCTGTGAATTGGTTGCCGGCCTGGATGCCAATGCTGGCGAAGACGAGTCCAGACGCCAGCTTAATGGCCGCCGCGGTGTTGATGCTCTTCCTCGGCGAGATGCGCCGCTATGAACGCCCCGGCATGGTGATGGAGCGCCTGGCCTGTGGCGTGTTGATCGTCGGCTACATCGGGCTGCTGTTCGCGTTCCTGGCGAAAATCAGGCTACTGCAAGGCGGCGCGGCGGGCATCCCGGCGATGCTCTCCCTGATTCTCATCGTCAAGCTTGGCGACACCGGCGCGTACACCGTGGGGAGATTGTTCGGCAAGCACAAGATGGCGCCGGTGCTGAGTCCCGGCAAAACCTGGGAAGGCGCAGTCGGCGGATTGCTCTCCGCGTGCTTCGGCGGCTGGCTCACCGGGGCCTGGTTGTTGCCGTTGCTGACTTCCCATGCTCGCGTCCTGGAACCCAGTCGCTGGCTGCTTTACGGTTTCGTCGTCGGGCTGGCCGGGATGTTCGGAGATCTGGCCGAGTCGCTCATCAAGCGCGACGTCGGCCGCAAGGATTCCAGCGCCTGGATGCCCGGCTTTGGGGGCGTATTGGACGTGCTGGATTCGATCCTGTTCGCCGCCCCCGTGGCCTACTGGTGCTGGTCCTACGGATTGGCGGGTCCGTAACGAGGAAATAGTTGGCGACGCAAGTGCTGTGCATTAAATAGCTTACGACGACCGAAAAACCCGCCGCTGGCCCCGTCCCCAGCAGTATGGTTAAATTACCCAGTCACTACCCGTCCGTACCTGCGCTGGCTGCAATGCCGGCGTGCCGCTGGATGAGCGAAGCCACAATCTCGAAAGTCGACGCCCCGACGCTCTTGGCGTTGTTTGGGCCTGGCGACCAACACCTGCGAGCCCTGCGCACCGCGCTCGGCGTCACCATCACGGCTCGCGACGATCAGATTCTGATTCGCGGCGATGCCGCGCCGGTGGCCAAGGCCGCCGACGTGCTCGAACAATTCAAAGCCCTCGTGCAACGCCACGGCGAACTTTCCGCCGAGGACGTGCAGCGCACGCTGGCCACGCTCAACAACGGCGGCGCGGTTCGCAAGGCCGTGGCGATCGACGTTTTCGCAGCCTCGCGCAAAATCGTCCCGCGCACGCTGGGGCAAGAGCGCTACATCGATTCCATTCGCGCCCACGACATTGTCTTCTGCTGCGGACCGGCCGGCACCGGAAAAACCTACCTGGCTGTCGCCATGGCCGTCGCGGCCTTGAAACAGGAGTTGATCCGCAAGATCGTACTCGTTCGTCCGGCAGTCGAGGCCGGCGAGAGCCTGGGCTACTTGCCCGGCGACTTGGAAGCCAAGATCAATCCGTACCTGCGGCCGCTCAAAGATGCGCTCCGCGAGATGATGGACCACGATCAGATCAAACGGTTCGGCGAGCAGGAAATCATCGAAGTCGTACCGCTGGCCTACATGCGCGGCCGCACGCTCAACGAAGCGTTCATGATTCTCGACGAAGCGCAGAACACGTCCGTCGCGCAGATGAAGATGTTCCTGACGCGCATGGGGCACGGCTCGAAGATCGTGATCTCCGGCGACACCACGCAGATCGACCTGCCGTCGCATCAGCGCAGCGGCCTGATCGACGCCGTCGAGCGCTTGCGCGGCATCCAGGGCATTGCACAAGTTCAACTCTCCGACGCGGACATCGTGCGCCATCGGTTGGTGCAGGACATCGTCCGGGCATATGACGACGGACCCCAGCGCCGCCGCTAACACGGCGCCGCACCGACGATGGCCAACGGCACACCTCGCCGACGACGAAATCCCCGCGTCACCACGCTCGACCTCCCGCCGAGCCGCTGGGAGCGCTACCGGATGGCCCTGCGCGATCCGGACGTGCTGATGCGCGGCGGACTCTGCCTCGTGACCTGCCTGGCGATCTGGGCATTGATGCAGCCCTGGTCGCCGCCGTTCACCTTCCGCGACGGCACGATCTCGCGCCGGGCGATCAGCTCACGGGTGGAATTTAAGCGTCAGGACGACGCCGCGAAAGAAAAGCTGGAAAATCAGGCCCGCAGCGAAGTCTATCCGGTCTTCAACCAGGACACGGCCCCCTGGCAAAAGCTGCAGGACGAACTGCACAACGCGCTATTTGCCGTGGCCTCGGCCATGACCGTGGCCGAAGTCCGGCCGGAAGATTGGCTGGCCTTCGAACGCCCTGATGCCCCGAAAAGCGAAGACCCCGCGGCGAACGCGGCCGCGATCGAGCAGTTTCGCGCAGTGCTCGGCGGAGCGGAACAAGTCGGCAAGGTGGACGATGCCGTCAAGCGCGCCTTGGCGCCGTTCGTCGAACGCGGCCGGTTAGGCGAGTTCCCGCGCGACGGGCTGTTCCGTTACGACCAAATCCAGGTGCAAGCGGTTGGCAAGCCAGAAACGCGCCGCCTAGTCGGCATCACGGAAGTGATGTTCGATGACCGCGCCGAAAAAATCCGCGTGGCGCTTTCGAACGAGATCGAAGATTTGACGATTCGCCAGCGCGTGACCAATTTCCTGTTGCCACGGTTGCCGAAGGAGACGCTCTCACTCAGTCCGGACGAAACCCGCATCGTCCAAGAGACTGCCGCCGAATTAGTCCCCGATCAGTTCGTCACCTACGGCAAAGGCCAGACGCTCGTCGAACCGGGCGTGCCGCTCACGTTGGAGCTGCTGGAACTGCTGCGACTCGAACATGGGCATTACCTACGCACCCGCACCTGGACCGACATGTCCCTGCGCGGCGCCGCGGTGATGGTCTTGGTGCTGGCGTTTTGCAGCGTCTGGGTGCTTTATTTGGCGCGCCGCGAGCCGGAATTGCTCCGCGATCTTCGGCGTTTCTCAACATTGCTGTTGATGGTCGTCGTGGCGCTCTTGTTGGCGCGCTGGATGGCCTACGACCCCTACCGCGCGGAGTTGATTCCGCTGTTACTATTCGGGATGATCGTCGGCATCGCCTACCGCCGCGAATTGGCGATGGTCCTCACTGGCTCGCTCGCCGCCATGCTGCTGATGGCGGGTCGTAATTTCCTGGGCGATTTCCTCACGCTGATCGCGGTCAGCGTGACCGGCATCCTGTTGCTCGATCACATTCGCAGCCGCAGCAAGCTGATCAAGGTCGGCGTCATCGCCGGCGCCGTGGCGTTCATGATGACCTTCGCAGTCGGCTTGCTCGAAGAACAAGACCCGCAACTGGTGCTCAAGTACGCCATGCAAAACGGCCTCTGGGCGATCGTCGCCGGCTTCCTGATTACCGGCCTGCTGCCGTTCATCGAGAGCCTGTTCGGCGTGCTGACCGAAATCAGCTTGCTGGAACTCGGGGACGTCGCCCATCCGCTGTTACAGGAGTTGGTGCGCCGCGCGCCAGGCACGTATAACCATTCCATCAACGTCGCCTCGCTG